>CAZXFO010000158.1:0-4571 GCA_964639745.1 uncultured Coxiellaceae bacterium
TCGATAGCTTTATAAATATAGAAACAAGAAAAGCTGTTATCGCTAAAAAAATTAAAGCACTTAAAGAATTAAAAAATGCTCTACCCAGCTTACGTGATTTAATGTTAAGTCAGCTTAAGCAAAAAACATTAGATATGGCTAGAGTATCTGAAATTCAAACTTCTATCGCAATGATCGTAGCCAACACAGTCAACAATTCACTTAAGCACGAGCACCAGGCCCGCTTCGAACTAGCCACTATCAATCTCAAAAATGATGCGAAGTGGAAAGTGATCATAGGCGCCATTCTTGGGGCAGTAACAGTCATCATAGCTTTAACAGCTCTCATGCTTTCAGGCATTGGTATACCACTAGGCATAACCATTGGAGCAAGCCTAGCAGGTGCTGTTGTAGGTGGCAGCATAGGAGCTTTAACTCATAAAAACCCAACTAAGCAAATTAATAGCAGCGCTAAGACGTTGGTTGAGTTTGCCGATAAACAAAAAGCAGGTATTGATATGAATTCGCATAGTAAATTAACGCCGGAGCAAGCTGAGTTTTCTAAAGCTCTTCTAAATGAGATTGATGGATTGTTAAAGCAAATTCCACCAAAACAAACTGGCTACTTCCGTATACCCTTTAATGGCCGCGGTATTTTAGAAAATACAATTGAAGAAATATTACTATCCATGCGCGAACAAGTATCGCAAGGTAAGATTTATGAAAGGTTCGAGCTGCAACAATTATTGCATCAGGTTAAAAAAATTGACGTCGCAGTAGATAAATTTTTAGATAATAGAAAAATAAATGCTTTATCTACTACTAAATTATTAAAGCTGATTTATAATATTCAAAATTCAACCGCGCGCGCTACTAAAGCTAGCATCACTGAAAAAAAAGCTACAACTAATGACACCTCTAAAAAATATATAATTACCGTTGATATGAAAAGGGATCACGAAACTAATAGCTTTATTATGCAATTAAATTCACCATTATTAAGTGCTTCCCTTGCACGTCGGGACTATATCGGCTTTTGCTTAGACCATAAAATCTCCGAGCATAGACAACTCTCAGGAGTAGAGACCTTAGAACTAACTGAAATTCAGCTTAATTCGCTAATAGATCTACTCGATGATAAAGCCATAAAATTAATAAGAGAGATAACTGACGAAGAAGAGTTACAAGCTAAAATTGAAGCAGAAAACGTCAAGCAAGCAGCTGAATTAGCTAAGCAGAAATTAAAAGAGGACAGGCTCTATTTTCTTAAATCTGTAGCTAACAAAATTGATTTAATATTGTTAGATTTTAGCTTAGATGACAAATTAGAATTACCCCAATTCAATCTAGCCAGTATTTTCAAAAAAGACAAAGTCACGCTACCCGACGATCTTGCTGCAAGAGAAAAACTACGATCTCTTGGACTTGAGCTACGCATTGCAACTCTCGATGATAGCAATGAATGGGCAGAGCTCGTTAACAAACTATCATCTATCTTAGAAATCGTACTATCAGCCACCTCGAGCAAGAAGAGTTCCGATTGGATCCGTGCATTTCGCGAACTCGAAAGATTAACTCAGGAATTCGATCCTTCAATTAAGCTCCATAAACAAGATAACTCAGCAAAGCCAGATGAAAAAGAAGATTTAACTAAGGCACTAATTTTATACAGACAGTAAATATTTAATATTATTGGAGGCAACATGAATAGCGGCAATAACCCTAAAACCACCGGATCTACAGGGCAGAATAACAATGGGAGCGAGACCAATGAGATTACCATTTCCTTTAAAAATGAAATGGATAAAATTCATGACCGATGTGAAGAAATTAAAAAAATTGCTGAAAAATTTTCTAAGGGAATTTGGACAACCAAAAGGTGGGACGAGAAAGTAGATGAATTATCTTCAGCACTCGGCGAATTTGAAAAATTATATAAAAATGACTATTTGCCCAACATTGGGAATAAGAATTTTAGCTTAAAAAAATTCTCCCAAGCCCTTCGATTGTGGCAAGCGGTATTAAAAGCTGCCAATAAGATAATTGCATATAATATAACTGGGCCTCAACTAGAGCTGCAGAGCCAAATAGAACACTATCTTTGCGAATTACTTAATGTTAGGTATCTAACTTTAATTGAAGAAAATGCTGATTACGAACACAACGACCATCTTGGTAAATCAATAAATTCTGATTTGGAATCAAAATTAGAAGCTGAAAGAAAAAGCCATCTTAAAACTATGCTTGATTTAGCAACTGAAAAAGGATTCGGAGAAAGCATCAAAGAAGATAAGGATAAACTATCTGAATGGAAATCACAGGCACTCACCACGACAGGCAAAATTCAGGCACTTCTAACTGATATTCCTGAGATTATAGAGCAAAGCTTCAATGCTATTACAGTTGACGAGACCTCTAAGCCTTTTTTGAATGCTATAAAAAAGCAAATTAAAGATGGTGTTGTAAAAAAAGTAACAGCAATCGAAAATGAAACTAAATCAATAACAAATATCAAACCTAGCTTTTTTAGGCCAACAGCAAATCCATCGTCATCGTCAAATCCTAACAAGCAGGAAAATAAGGAAGAATCGCAATACCAGAAAAAATCTGCATAAGTTTATTGAGGCTGGTCGCTGTGCGTAAGCTTGGAAAAGGTAAATATTTTTTATCACATGCTACGGATAATATAGGAAAAAGCCGTAGCACGTGGAAAACATCCAGTGCTGAACTCATTAAAATTTTAGACCAGCCAATATCTTCCTCGATAAATACAATAGCTAAAACTATCCTTTACAAAGCTGCTCTGGGTTTTGAAATAGCCTACAATAACATTAGACAAGCAACTCTTTTGGTTAATTACCGTAAAAGAATCATCCTGGATCAAGACTATCAAGAACAGATATTTGGAAAAACCTATTTTCACATCGTTTTGCCAAACTTATTCCAAGTTCCTGGCTTTAATCAAGAATTATGCGATGAAGAGGGCAATATCATTGCAAAAGTAATAATGACATCTCGCTCTGAGGACGATCCATGCGAAATTTTCATTTTCTCAGAATACCCACTCGTTATATCTGGCCAAAATTCAATTTATTCACTTACAATCTTTACTACTCAAGAGTTAATCATCAATCAAAGCCTAAGCTTGGCAGAAAAGCTTCATGTACATGCGAAGTCAATTTTATTGGAAAATAAGCATTCGCTCACTGCCCAACAAATCATTATTGAGTGTGAACATGCATATAATATTGAAGGCTCACTCAAAGCTAATCACATCAACATAATAGCCGGTCACTATGTAGGCAAAGGTTTTATTGAAGCTCAGGATTTAATGATTCTCGCTGAAGAAGCCGAATTATTCTCGTTTTTAAAAGCAAAGCAATCCCTTAACCTTATCGGATTACATTGGGTCAATCATATCGATTCACAAATTCACGCCCCCGGCTGTTTAAAAGTAATAGCTCCTGAATTTAAAGACCATAGTTTTATAACAGCAAACCAAGCTAATTTTTTCGCTGTTAATGCTACAATGTACGGCACCTACTATTTAGCCTTGGTCCACCTAATAAACACTGAAATTTCTTTAAAAATAGCTGAAAATGCGCGTTTTATCTTTGATGGACAAGCTCAACATCAAAGCGATATTGCTATTAGTTTGCGTGGCCAATTTTTATATTCGCCAGAAGTTACCATTACTTTGCATCAAGTCACAGGGCCTATATTAGATTCTTCCCGCTACCCTAACCCTGATGGTCACAATGATTTAGTTTTTACAACAAATAATTGTAAAATCGCTGCTAATAAAAATGCTGGTGTTTTTTTAAAATCAAACGCATTTATTGAGCTACAGGGTGAGACGAAAATTCATAATGCAAATTTCGTTGCTTCAGCAAAATATCTACTCGATGTTGCTAAACCTATCTTACAACAAGCATCCAATAATGAATCATACGGCGTTTATCTTACATCAAGCCATATTGATTTACATACCACTCCGATTGAGGCTGAAAATTTAATATTAGAATCTTCAAACAAAATTACGCAGAGCAGCAATTTTAAAGGGAAGCAATTAAAAGTCATATCAGGATCGTATTATGCTTCCTCTGTTTCCTCTCTCCACTTCAACTCCATGCAAATCGAGTGCCAAGATTCAATCACCTTTGAGAAAGGTGCCATTATTGATGTTAAAGAAATCGCTGCGATTAAAGGGCGTGGTATTTGGAATAAAACTAATACCTTTCAATGTGGCACCTTGCTACAAGAAGCTGATTTATATGCACTGAATACGGGGCATATTAAAGCGAAAGTTGGCTATACGATTGCACCTTTGGTTGCAAGTTTTGGTCGCATTAGTGCTGATCAATATTCAGTGAGTGCCTACGCCTCAATGATCTCAGGGTTTAACTCCATTGGCACTTTTACAGATAATTCTATTATTAGCTTTTCACCAGGGCTTTTTATTCAAAATAAGCTTAGACCTCCGACTTACACTGGTTTAGTACTTTCACTAGTAAATACCGGCCTTACTATTGCGGGGCTTGCTTGCCCGGCCATACTGCCTATCACCACTATCGTAAAATTTTCTATTAATA
>CAZXFO010000159.1:0-6500 GCA_964639745.1 uncultured Coxiellaceae bacterium
CAGTTTGCTTAATCTTTTCGATGCCAAAGCCATTTTTAGAAATTAAATCCCATCTAGCCTCCTCAAACAATGTAAGATAAGTGGCGTTATTAACATGCCCAAAAGTATCTAGATGATCTTTTTTTATTACCAAGCTATAATGATGCCGCATATTTAACCTATTAAT
The DNA here is from genome assembly GCA_964639745.1 of uncultured Coxiellaceae bacterium. Lineage (GTDB taxonomy): Bacteria > Pseudomonadota > Gammaproteobacteria > DSM-16500 > DSM-16500 > JABDGC01. The sequence continues at coordinate 167 of CAZXFO010000159.1, forward strand.
ATTTTGAAACAGTGTACTGGAAATTTACGTAATCAACAATGTGTTAAGGGCATCTATGGCAAGCACCCGTAATAATGAAAATCTAACGAAACAAACACTTATGCATGAGATTAGTAACTGTGCTTTTAAGTGGGAAAAAGTGAAACCTTACTTGCTTCATAATGGTAGCATTGAGGCAAGTGCATTCGTAGATGAAATATCTTCTACTTTAGATGCTCTAAACGAGGGAAATGAAGCATGCTTATACATCAAAGGACTAGATCGCTATATTGAAGCACTTAACGTTTTTTTCGATAACTTGCTTATACTCGTTAAGAAAAGCAATAATGGGTTACTTTATTATGATTTAAAACATATACGCAGCTTATTTTTTGATATAAAGAAAGTTCCAACTATAAATTTAGCAAAAACTGAACAGAATAATAACAATATAAAATTTAACCATTCTGTCTAAACAATTCAGGGCTTACAACCCAACGTACTATCCAGTACGAACCTGCATTTTTTTCTAAGCAAGCTACCGTACCAGTTTGAAATGCAACTATATCGTTATTTTCATAGCCAGTGATAAGCTTTGATACAAGCTTTCCCATAAACGGCATATGCCCAACAAAAACCATATCCTCTGAACTCTGATTAATTTCACTGGATATCGGACTTACTAAACCCAATGGATCTAATTCACTTCGGCTTTCTAATTGGCCTTGATAATGGATGCACTTAGCTATAATTTCAGCTGTTTGTATAGCGCGTAATTTTTCACTATGAAAAAAATACACTGGCTGAATTTTAAGTGCCGCTAAAAATTTGCCTATACGCTCAATATCTTGCTTACCATTTTCACTTAAAGGATTTCGGGGATCGATTTCTTCACTGACAGCCTCACCGTGACGAATTAAATATATTCTCATTAGTACGCACCCTTGCGCTTTTTTATACTGACAAGACAAAGCCACAAAACGATAGGCAGAGAAAAATCAAGCCATAACCATGAAGGCATGTGACTGACTGTTAGCGGCTCACTAGGAAGATAAAGCTGATAAGTTTGTACAACAACCCAACCCCACAACCAGATAGTATTAGAAAGTACCGTCGCCAAACGAAATCCAAAACGGGTATTGAATGAAAAAATAGCCAATAAGCCAAAAGCGAGATAAGCAATGGCTACTACCATCTGAAAAGAAGAATTAGGCCAACCTAGTTGCGCGGCAATATCTATAGGATAAAAGGCATGCATATAACTCAAATAAAGTGAGCCTAACCCTAAAGGAAATAAGGCAAACCAGCGATAAGCAATTTCAGAAAACAGGCTCTTTCGCATGGCTATTTTATGAAGCAGAGTTATCAAAACTGCGAGAACAAACATAGCAAAGCTAAAATTTGTCATAATCAGCTGGGTGTAATCTGTTGACATTACTGTATCCTCCATGAGTTTAGTTACATGCTTTAAATGGTAGTTACCCCATTCATGTAAGGCTGTAAAACTTTAGGAATATGAATTTGCCCTATCTCATCTTGATAGTTTTCTAAAATGGCAATCAAGGTTCTTCCTACAGCTAGCCCTGAACCATTGAGTGTATGCACGAGCTCAATCTTACCAGTAGCTTCATCACGATAACGCGCCTTTAAGCGACGCGCCTGGAAGTCTTCCATGTTACTACAAGAAGAAATTTCTCGATAACAGTTCTGCCCTGGCAACCAAACTTCTATATCATATGTTTTGGCAGCAGAAAAACCCATATCACCAGTACATAACATGATAAGTCGATAAGGTAATTCTAACTTTTGAAGAACCGTTTCAGCATGTTTGGTCAATTCTTCTAATGCTTCATAAGATTTGTCCGGGTGGACAATTTGCACTAATTCAACTTTCTCAAATTGGTGATTTCTAATCATACCTCGTAGATCTTTACCATAAGATCCTGCTTCACTTCGAAAGCAAGAAGAATAACATGTATATTTTAAGGGAAGCTGATTGGCTTCAATAATGGTATCTCTTACTGTGTTTGTGACTTGAACTTCTGATGTAGGACTTAAATAAAATGATTTGTCGCCAGCAACAGCGAATAAATCTTCTTTGAATTTGGGTAGCTGACCTGTACCAAAAAGACAATCGGAGTTAACCAAATAAGGAACATAAATTTCTTGATAGCCATGCGACTGAGTATGTAAATCTAGCATAAATTGTATTAATGCTCGCTGCAATCGAGCCAACATACCCTTAAGCACTACAAAACGGGCACCAGATAACTTAGATGCAGTTTCAAAGTCCATTAAGCCATATTGTTCGCCTAAAGCAATATGATCTTTAGGTGCAAATTTGAATTCAGTAGGTTTACCCCAGGTCCTAATCACCGGGTTATCTGTTTCGTTTTTACCTACACCAACAGATTCATGGGGGATATTAGGTATTACCGCTAAATAGTTATCTAGCTCACTTTGTAGCTGTTCAAACTGAGCTTCTATTGCTTTGCTTTGTTCGCTGATATCTTTAAGCTCTTCTAATAAACCATCAGCAGATTGGCCTGTTGCCTTGGCCTGACCTACCGCTTTTGATTTAACATTGCGTTGATTTTGCAATTCCTGCATTTTCACTTGCATGGCCTTGCGCTTTTCTTCTAATGCTTGAAACTGAGCTACATCTAGCTCAAAGCCACGTTTTTTTAGCTGAGTAGCAACGGCATGAATATCCGATCGCAATAATTTTGGGTCTAACATAACTTAAAGATACCTTAGCCAGTCATATAATTAGAGGAGAGCTTACGCTCTCCTCATTTCCCTTTATGGAGCCTTTAATGAACGACTTTTTGTAGAATGGAAGCAACAGTTTTCCCAATTTCAGCTGGAGAATGAACGGTATGTACACCAGCAGCCTCAAGTGCAGCAAACTTATCTGTGGCAGTGCCTTTTCCACCAGCAATAATTGCTCCAGCATGACCCATACGTTTTCCTGGAGGAGCTGTAACACCTGCAATATAGGCGACTACAGGTTTAGTGACATTACTCTTAATAAACTCAGCAGCTTCTTCTTCTGCAGAACCACCAATTTCGCCAACCATTACGATAGCTTCAGTTTCTGGATCTTTTTCAAATAGACCTAAAACATCTATAAAGTTAGTACCTGGGATAGGATCGCCGCCAATACCAACACAGGTTGTTTGACCTAAATCATAGTCAGAAGTTTGTTTTACTGCTTCATAGGTTAATGTTCCAGAACGTGAAACAATACCAATTTTACCTTTCTTATGGATGTAGCCAGGCATAATTCCAATTTTGCATTCACCCGGTGTTATTACACCTGGGCAATTAGGCCCAATTAAACGGACATCAGGGAAGCCTTTAAGATAAGCTTTAATTTCTAACATATCTAATACGGGTATACCTTCTGTGATACAGACTATTAACTTAATACCACCATCAATAGCTTCATAAATGGAATCTTTGCAAAATGGAGCTGGTACGTAAATAACAGAAGCATCAGCGCCTGTTGCATCGTAAGCTTCTCTAACAGTATTAAATACAGGCAAACCTAAGTGAGTTTGACCGCCTTTCTCAGGAGTCACCCCACCAACCATCTGTGTACCATATTCAATTGCCTGCTCAGAATGAAATGTACCTTGTTTACCGGTAAAACCCTGACAAATAACTTTTGTGTTTTTGTTAATTAATATACTCATGCTTATTTACCTGCAGCTTGTACTACTTTTTTAGCAGCATCTGTGAAGTTGATGGAAGGTATAATGTTTAATCCGCTAGTTTCAAGCTTGCGTAAGCCTAATTCTGCATTGTTGCCTTCAAGACGAACAACAACAGGAAGTTTAGTACCCACTTCGGCAACTGCAGCCATAATGCCATCAGCAATTAAATCACAGCGGACGATACCACCAAAAATATTAACTAAAATAGCTTTAACATTTTTATCGGAAAGGATGATTTTAAATGCTTCTGTAACTCGCTCTTTAGTCGCACCACCACCCACATCCAAAAAGTTAGCTGGGTTGCCACCATGAAGCTTAATCATATCCATAGTTGCCATGGCAAGTCCTGCGCCATTAACCATACATCCAATATCACCATCCAATGCAATATAGTTTAAGTCCCACTCACGAGCACGATTTTCTCTTTCATCTTCTTGTGAAGGATCACGCAAAGCACGTAGCTTAGGCTGGCGATAAAGAGCGTTGTCGTCTATATTAATTTTTCCATCTAAACAGAGTAAGTTACCTTGTTTAGTAATGACTAAAGGATTAATTTCAAGCAAGCTTAAATCTCTTTCAATAAACATTTTACCTAAACCTACAACTAATTGGGTAAATTGCTTAATCTGGTCGCCTTTGAGGCCTAATTTAAATGCTAATTCTCTGCCTTGGTAGGCTTGAATACCAATAAATGGGTCAATGGTTGCAGTGAGAATCTTTTCAGGAGTTTCTTCAGCGACTTTTTCAATTTCAACTCCACCTTCAGTAGAAGCCATAATGACAACGCGTTGCGTTGCTCGGTCGATAACAGCACCCAAATATAGTTCTTTTTCAATGTCACAAGGCTCTTCAATCAACAATTGATTAACTGGTTGGCCGGCAGCTGTAGTTTGATAAGTTACCAAGCGCTTACCAAGCAGATCAGTTACAGCTTTAGTTAATTCTTCTTTAGTAGAAACAATGCGTACGCCGCCCGCTTTACCTCGACCACCCGCATGCACCTGGGCTTTGACCACCCATTTTTTGGTGGTCATAACATCAGCAATAGCCAGTGCTTGTTCTAGATTCCACGCGACCTCACCTTTAGAAACAGGCAAATTGTATTCAGCTAGCAATTGCTTAGCTTGATATTCATGCAAATTCATAGGTTACACCTCTAATAATAAGCGGGAAGGATCTTCTAATAATTCTTTAATAGTAACTAAAAATGTCACCGACTCACGGCCATCGATCAGACGGTGATCATAAGACATAGCTAGATACATCATAGGACGAATAACAATTTGTCCATTTTCAACAACAGGTCGTTCTTGAATTTTATGCATACCTAAAATGGCACACTGTGGAGCATTAATGATAGGGGTCGACATTAATGAACCGAACACACCACCATTGGTTATGGTAAAAGTACCGCCTTGCATTTCTTCCATCGTTAACTTGCCTGCCTTAGCTTTATTAGCATAGTCAACAATACTGGTTTCTATTTCAGCCATACTCATTTGGTCAGCATTACGCAATACAGGCACCACTAAGCCACGTTCTGTAGATACTGCAACACCAACATCATAATAACCGTGATAAACGATATCATTACCGTCAATTGAAGCATTCACAACAGGGAATCGCTTTAAAGCTTCAGCAGCAGCACGCACAAAGAAAGACATAAAGCCCAATCTCACGCCATATTTCTTTTCAAATACGTCGCGATATTGGCTACGAAGTTCCATTACGTGTTGCAAATTGACTTCATTAAAGGTGGTCAACATAGCAGTACTTTGAGTAACTTCAAGTAAACGCTCTGCAATACGCTGACGAATACGAGTCATAGGCACACGTTTTTCAGGCCTGTCGGTAGCGAAGTCAGCTGCAAAACTGCTATCAGCTGAGGCAGAGCTACCGCTTACTGATGATAAAATATTCTCTTTGGTTACTCTGCCATCTTTGCCAGTACCTTTAATTTTAGACACATCGACATCATGCTCAGCTGCAGCTCTTCTGCTAGAAGGGCCCATACTAGCTTGTGAACTGCTAGCCTCTTGCTTAGGAGCAGGTTTTGAAGCTGCTTGGCTCGATGTTGCAGTAGCTTTAGGTTCAGCAGTAGCTTTAGGTTCAGCAGCAACTGAGGCTCCAGCTTCGATAACAGCCAAAGTTTCATTTTGTTTCACTGTATCACCAGATTGACGGATAATTTCTTTTAAAACTCCATCAACTGGAGAAGGAACTTCAAGCATTACTTTATCTGTTTCTAGATCAACAAGGTTCTCATTCCGAGACACTTTATCGCCCACTTTTTTATGCCAAGTAGAAACAGTAGCATCTGCCACTGACTCCGGTAGTAATGGAACTTTAATTTCAGTTGTCATTGATGCTTCCTTTTGCTTTTAAATTGTTTTTAGCGCTTTATTAATTAACTCTTCCTGCTCTGCTACGTGGACTGAATGATAGCCAGCAGCTGGAGATGCTGCCGCAGGTCTACCGGCATAGGCAAGGGTTTGACCTTTAGCCAAATAATCTACTAGCTGATAACGTAATCCATACCATGCCCCTTGATTCTCAGGCTCTTCCTGGCACCAAATAAGCTTTTTGGCATTAACATAGGGCTTAAGCGTATCTCGCAAAGCCTCATCGGGGAATGG
>CAZXFO010000160.1:0-3063 GCA_964639745.1 uncultured Coxiellaceae bacterium
CGGAGAGCCCGCCCCACCTAACACAGTTCCGACAGGGCCAAAAATGCTGCTCAAGAAATAGAGAGAACCTGAGGCGGTTTCATTGGCAGCGAATTGGAAAAGATTAGCAGGCATTAGCTTTCTCGATTAGGCTGGTCAGGGTTAGGATTAACCTTTCCTTGGCGCCATTCCTCAACTGTACAGCCAAGCTTACGGTTTTTAATTTGAAAATACCAAAAATGATATTTAAAAGCTTGGGCTAGCAACAAAGCAGAAACAGCTAAGGCCAACACTAATCCTAAAAATGCACGATGATGAAAAAGCAGATAGATGCCGTAGGTGAGATCGATCGCCGTTAAGGTTACAAATAAAATGGCATAATTAAAATAACTTTTGCTAATAGCGACTAGATCTGCTTCGTTAACATTTAACCTTCTCATGGCTTCTTCAAAGGTTTCTGGGCCATGAACTGGCTGGGGTAATGCGGTGGCTCCTTTGAAAATAGACCACATCGTACGGGTTTGGTCTGCAACAAAATCATAACCAAACCAAGCTCTTGGGTTGAAAAATGTTTTCCGCGAAACTTTGAGGACGTCTTTTGCTGGCATATTCTTCCTTTCACAGCAGTTTGCACATATTTATAACAATAGCACGTTGTGCTCACTCGTGCCACTTGACCTCATCATTTTATAAAAATTTAGCTCTAAACCAGTGAGTTAAGCTTGATTTAAAGTGGCAATTAATTGCAACAATTGACTACGTAAGTCTTTGAGATAGCGGATAATAGCCGCTAGATAAACGTAATCCCTTGAAATATCTAACAACTCTAAACTTACACCCACATTCTGACGAAAGCCCTCTTCTAAAATCAAAATATCGGCCATAGTGTCATGCTCGATAACCCCAGGCTTCTTGCCTTCTAACAGGATAGTCAGGTGGTCAAATAATTTTTGAGTATATTGCATCGATTCTTGCAGAGCGGGCACAAATTTTGCGAGCAGCTCAGCCTCAAATGAATGGCGCACAAAATGCTGGAGCGCAAACAGTATTTCAGTGACCTGCCCAAGATGAACAGCAAAATAGTACTGACCAGGCTTGAGTAAAGGATTGAACCCAGGCTCAAACACCCAAATAGGGAATAAGATATCTCGCTTAGCCCAATAGTTCTCTACAGCACGCTTTGATAATTGCAATCTTTCAGCATCCACATCACGCTGAACCAAGACACTCAAAAGAGCTGTAAAATATTCAGCATTAGATTTTATGATCGGCACTACCCGTTTTGAAAATTCTTGCGCAGCTTTATCGGGAAAGATTAGCAAATTGCATGCTATGCCAATTGCAGCGCCCATTATAATATCTAACAAATAATACATATTGATAAAAGCAATAGGCATAGTCGCTACAAAAGCAATTAACAACATCATTAGAAATAAATTGAGAACCGCATGTATTCGTCTTTTAAAAGCAAAGCTATAAGCCAATAAAGGATACAAAATTAAGATAGCCAACATAGTGTAGCCAGCAGGTATAAAGCTAAATAGAATGCTTACTAAAATCACTTGTAAGGCTCTGAGAATCATTTGATGTAGGGGCAAAGCTATTTCAGTTTGGGTAATAAGCAAAGCAGCAAAACATAGCCAAAATGTATGGCTCATGGATAAGTAATAAGTACTGACAAGCGCCAACAACACAGCAGTTACACAGCGCATAACAGGAACCCAAACACGAGGCTTATCGCGCTGCATTGAAGTAGGGTCGAGACTTCTTAATGCTGGTATTTCGAAAATGGTGACTTCAGACAATAATTTTTCTAAAGCATACAAGTCTTGAATAAACAGCAACAATACGAGCGGATCTTTGGTGACAGTTTGCAACATGCTTTCGTATAAAGTTTCTAAACCCTGCGTAGCGATAGTTAACTGAGCAACATCAGGAGCTGACCTAGATTGCGTGAGCTGGTCCAGTATATCAACAATAGCATTCCATATTGCTTGAAACTCGCGCTTACCCATCTTCAATACGGAAGGATCATTAATTCGATACCGCAACGAGCCTAAGCTAAAAGTAATATCGCCTAGTTTTTCTAACTCTATAATTTGTTTAACAGTGCTATAGCATCTTAACTCGCTTAATGCTGCCAAATATTCCGTCCAAGCATTTTGAAATTTTTTTTCATAATGCTCATCCTGCGCATCTAATACGAAGATGCAATAAAAAATAGCCTGGAGTTTTTGGAAATAAATACGTCGCACATCGTATGTCTTTTTAGAATTTTGATATAAATAAAAAATTGCCTTAACCACATAAGCTAAGAAAATAGCAATCAGAATGAATGCGCAGCGCTCAATAACTTCTTCTGTGCCATTAGCAGGAAAGAATGCAGCAGCAATACCAAAAAAATTTACAATTAATGCAGAGTAATAGTAATGAGAAAATTTTCTACCTATAAAACTTGCTGCTGCTGTAATTAGAACGAGCACTATGACGGTGGGAATAAAATAATTAGAAGTAACATTAGCTAGCAGTACAGCAATAATGCTGCATAAACCGATTACAATATATCTACGTAAGCTTATATCTTTACGATCACCAACGTTTTTAACACTGAGCTGAGAGAATATAAGACTCGCAAATATAAGCCATGAAGGTTGAGTATATTGGCTTTGCGATACGATAATTAAAGCAGTAATAATAATACAGAAAGTGGCAAATGCATGACGAAAGGCATAGGGTTCAATAGCACGAAGATAATGTTTAACTGGCGACATGTTGAAACCTTTTACGCCTGAATTATCCTTAGGGGACCATTTGCTTTCGCCATTATAGTGGTGAAAGCAGGTTCGCTGTTATCCTAAACACATTTCTCGATACCCTGATTGTCGCTCAGAATGACAAGTCTAAACTGGCATTCTGCTTACTTCTTACGCTTAATCTCTCTCCAGTATTCTTTCTTGAGATAATAAGATAATACTAGCAATATAATGAGAAAGCCTATAACCCACCAACCAACCGCATGTTGTGCCGGCTCGTAAGGATTAGCGGAGTAAGCCAAAAAGTTAACGACGTCAGTGATAGTTGCAT
>CAZXFO010000161.1:0-3141 GCA_964639745.1 uncultured Coxiellaceae bacterium
AAGCTGTTCTTAAGAGGCAGGTAATGAAGCCCTTTATAGTTTGCTTAATGGGGCCAACAGCCAGTGGCAAAACAGCTCTCGCAGTTGAATTAGTTCAACGGTTAAAAGCAGAAATAATCAGCGTCGATTCTGCCATGATCTACAGAGACATGGATATTGGCACGGCTAAACCTGATGCTGAAACCTTAGAAAGAGCTCCACATCGCTTAATTGATATTTGCGACCCTGCTGAAGCTTATTCTGCAGGTGATTTTCAAAAAGACGCCTTGCGCGAAATCGACAACATCCTACAGCAAGGTAAAATTCCTTTACTGGTCGGCGGCACGATGATGTATTTTCATTTATTGCAAAACGGCCTAGATGAACTACCGACTCGCAACGAACAAATTCGCCAGCAAATACTACAAGAAGCAGAAACATTAGGCTGGCCAGAACTTCATAAAAAATTAACCAGCGTTGATCCTGAAGCTGCAAAACGCATCCATCCACACGATAGCCAGCGTATTCAACGTGCATTAGAGGTTTTTGCTTTAACAGGAAAACCCATCACCGAATATCAGCTACAGCAAAATAAAGAACATGCCTTTGGTATGATCAATGTTATCGTAAGCCCTACAGAGCGCTCTACCCTACATCAACGCATCGAGAAGAGATTTTCGCAAATGCTCGATTTAGGTTTTATTGAAGAAGTAAAACAACTCAAAGCTCGACCTGATCTTTCTCTACAAAAACCCTCCATGCGCTGTGTAGGCTATCGGCAAGTGTGGGAACATCTTGATGGCCAATATTCTTTTGAAGAAATGCGAGAAAAGGCTATAGCAGCAACACGTCAGTTAGCTAAACGACAAATTACCTGGTTAAGAAGATGGCAAGACGCAACGTGGATTGATAGTGAAACACTAAGCCTGCAAAATCAGGTAGCAACAATATTAAAAAGCCTATCTTGATTAAGAAGGTCCCCGCTTAATAGTGCTATCGCTACTCATGTTCTCATCTTCTTTTCCACTAATGGTGTTTAAGGTAGAAGATTGAGTTTGCTGCTGGGCGTTGGAATGGCTTCTAGCTAACTCAATCAAGCTCGGCGGACTGGCATTAATTCTTCCTCTTGGAGATGAAGGATGGCCGCTCACCTCTGAACTTTCAGTTTTCAGTTGTTTCCTTGAGGCATCTTCACCTTCAATTTGACTTAAACTTCGCTTTCCAGAGGAGTTGATAACAGCCGCTGTATTTTGCTGTATTTCTGCAGTCTTGTTTACATTTGTAGCCAAGAACCTCATAAGCTCGTTTAAGGCTTTCTCTACATTGGAGCCTTGTTTAATTTCACTCACAGCGTTAATAGCATGCTTAAGCTCTTGAGCATGATGCATAATTAAATCTTGAGGGCTAGCATTTAATAGCGTGGGCCCCAAATGGGGGCTGTTAGGATTAGAATTTCGAGACCCCGCCTGTGTTGACAGTGGCGTTGAATGAGAAGAGCTTGCTTCAACAACGTTACTAGGAACGCTTTTACCCTGATCCACATCATGAGAAGAGACATTGCTTCCGCTATGAAGCGAATCTTCACTTTCAAAAATTGATCCAAATCTTATCGCATCAGGGCCTGATCTTCTAGGCTGCTCAATAGTTTGTTCAATAGACTGTGTAGATTCTGGTGTATCTTTGCTCCCCGTGGCTGCATATTTGTTACTACTCAGCGCTGAACTGGAGTCTTTGCTGGGAGGCGTATCTTCTGTGTGTACGGATACGAGATCTTCACAGCCGGTATTAAGTAGAACCTCTTTTACCTTTTCTATAACTTTTTGCTTATCATTATCAGGCAAATCCCACCCTACAACCACAGCTATGTCAGCATTATGCTTCTTATCAATAATTTCACCCTTCCCTAAAACCAAATTAAAAAAACAATCTCTAATTTTAATGGCAAACTCTTGATCAGCCGATATATTTCTAAAGCAATTTATGCCTATATCTAAATGCCGAGCAATGACTTCACTCAAGGTATCTAATTGGTTATGACGTACTCCTGGCTTTTCCTCTGTATTGGCATCATCGGTTTTCCACGTTTTTGGCGTACCAGGAACGGGCGGATACCAAAACAAATTTAATAGCAGTTGGGCGATGCGCTGTTCAGTAGCAAGTGTTCGATCCTCTTCAATACCACTATCAATTTCCCGCAACTCTTTAACAGAATTTTTTATAATATTACCTTCATTATTTAAAGGCGGAATAATAGACGGTGTTTTCAAAAAAGCAGTATCAGGAACCTTATTAGCCAACATTACAAATTTATTCAAAAACTCAATGGTCAAAGCCTTATAACGTTGAGCTTTATCTAAATCAGCCCAGTAATTTATTTTGTCTTTAATTTTTTCTTTCCACGCAGGATCGATGAATTCACCGCTTACATCATGACCACGTCCGAGCAGACATAATTTTGTATACTTTGCAGCCTCTTGGTCTATGCTTTCGGCGTGTTGGCTGAGTTCTTTGATTTTTTCATCATAAGTTTTGTTTAACCTAACTATTTCGTCTAAATTATCTTGCCTTTCTTGAACGGATTGGTTATTGCTACTCAACTCCACCTCTTCTCTTTCTGACAAAAAATCTATAGCCTGTACTAAATTAATCAAAGCAGTGCCAGGATTCGGGTGGTTAGCAAAAGACTCTCCTAACGCTACAATCAGCTTATATGCAGTCACATGATCGCCCTGTTTACCCCCTAAATTAGTAGGTGGCCTCAGGTCACTAAACTGGTATTCGGAAGCGTTGAAATTCGATCGCGACATGATTTCATACCTTTATAGGTGTAATTATAGACTATATATCTAAAGTTAAATTTTATATTATTCAATCCATTAGAATAACATAGTAGATAATGTAAATTCAGAGCTACGCTTATGATAGAATGTATCGCGTTATTAATATAGCCACGGTGTCAAATGAGATACGAGCCAACTGAAGAATTAACCCAATTATTACAACATTTTGATACCTGCTATCAAGAAGAAAAACTTTCTTTTTCTAAGGAAGAAATTACTCTGTCTTTACGTCTATTGGTAACTAACATTGCAAAGTTAGCTATTAAAGGCCATCAAATGAGCCAAAATGATCCTTTTGGTGAAGACTTTCATGATTTTAAAC
>CAZXFO010000162.1:0-13994 GCA_964639745.1 uncultured Coxiellaceae bacterium
AATAGCACTGACAAGAGCGCAAAAAATAAGCGGTAAGACGATAAGCTTTAACAAGTTGATAAATAACTTACCTATCCAACTTAGGGCTAACATTTCTTTTGGGAGAAAAATGCCTAGCAAAATACCCAAAGCAATACTTAAAAGAATGGAGATGAACATATAATTTTTCATCAGCGTTTCCTTTTTATTAGAGGTGGGTGTTAGCTTTTTCTTCCCTTGAGCTTCTCATATTTCTATAATTAGCCTAACTCATCTTGTGATGGGTGAAAAGTAAAATTAAAGGAAATTCATGAACGAGACTTTATTTAAACCTGCTTGGTGGTTGCCAGGCCCTCATTTACAGACTTTATGGCCAACTTTGTTTCGTAAACGAATAAATAAATTGCCTCTAACTAGAGAACGCTTTGAGTTACCCGATGGTGACTTTTTAGATTTAGATTGGGTAGGCACTTCCGGTCCAATTGTCATCATGCTCCATGGTTTAGAGGGCTCGATTGAATCTCCATATGCTAAGGGGATGCTCAAGGCAATTTGGGAAAGTGGTTGGCGAGGATTGTTTATGCACTTTCGAGGCTGCAGTGGCGAACCTAATCGCTTGCCGCGCAGTTATCATTCAGGTGATACCAGTGATCTAGATTTTCTCGTTCAAGACTTGCGTAAGAGAGAACCTAATATGCCACTGGCTGCTATTGGTTTTTCTTTAGGCGGTAATGTCTTATTGAAGTGGCTGGGTGAAACAGGGCATAACAATAACTTAACAGCTGCAGTAGCTGTTTCAGTTCCATTTGAAATTAATAAAGTGGTTAAGCGATTCCAAGAGGGCTTCTCTCGCCTTTATCAATGGCATCTTTTGTCGTGTTTAAAGAGAAGATTACAAAAGAAATTTCAATATGCCCCCGCTAATATACCCATGCCTGAACTTTCAACTTTAAAAACGATGAAAGACTTTGATGAAAAAATTACTGCACCTTTACATGGGTTTGCTGGCGTAGAAGAGTATTATTCTAAGGCGAGCAGCCGTCAATATCTCAGTAATATACAAGTTCCCACTTTACTAGTACAGGCATTAGATGATCCATTCATGACGCAAGACGCAATTCCTCAGACGAATGAATTATCAAGTAGGGTAAAGCTGGAAGTAACACCATCAGGTGGTCATATGGGTTTTGTTGCGGGTAACGCACCATGGAGCACGGAATATTGGTTAGAACAGCGGATTCCTGCTTTCTTGCAGGCATATTTATAGTAACTTGATGCCTTTATTAAAAAGATTTTGCTCGCTAGTAGACAGCTGTTGACGCTCTGCCTCTGTTAAAACTAATGGCAAGAGGCATGTCATGCTTGCAGACTTGATGTAAAGCTCACAACGTTCAGCAATGTGGTGACGATATTCTACTCCGCCATAACCAATAAAGCGCTCACAAAGGTCTGTGGCCTCTAAATCATTCATGCCATCACCGATATAAACGATTCTAGGGTGAGTTTTTTTAATTTCAGCCACAATAGTACGTTTGCCATCTCTTTGTATTAGAGGTGAGCTATGATCGAAATCTAAATAAGTGCCGTCAGCGCTAAATTTTAAATTTACAGCAAAAATATTTTCAGCAGGAATATGTAATTGTTTGCCAAAATCAGTGACAGAAGGATTTAAGCCTGAAGAAACAATGAAAATATTTTTTTCCAGCTTCTTTAATATTTCTAGCATTTCAATTACGTCTAAGCTGCGATGATTAAAATAATCGAGACTTAGTTGTTTCATTTGTTTGTAAGTAGGTTTTATTAGCTCTAGTCTTGCTTTGAAAAGATCAGGGTTCATACCTGACGTCGACATGGCTTGAGCAGTCATTCTAGCTACTGTATCACCAACATTATTATAACGGGCTAGCTCGTCTATGCCTTCTAAACGAGTTAAGGTGCTATCGCAATCAAAAATTATAGTATCTATTGGAGCTTTTAATTGCCAATCGGGCTTCATCATATGATATGCTTTTAATAGGAAGTTTTGATTATAACAAAAGGATAGCTCATGTTTAAGATTCAGCTCTTAAATTCTATTGCTACAACTGGCCTTCGCCTATTCCCTAATGAGCTTTATGAAGTAGGAACAGAAGTTGCTAATCCCGATGCTATATTAGTTCGTTCTTCTGACATGATCAATATGGCTATCCCCTCATCAGTAAAAGTGGTTGGCAGGGCGGGGGCTGGTGTTAATAACATCCCTGTTGCCAGGTTAACTGAGCAGGGCATCCCCGTGCTTAATACGCCAGGAGCTAATGCCAATGCTGTTCGCGAGTTAGTGATTGGCAGCATGTTATTAGCGAGCCGAAATATTTATCAAGCTTTGGACTATGTTAAACACTTAACGAGTAACGGCTTAGAATTAGATAAACAGGTTGAGCAAAACAAAAAACAATTTGTTGGCTTTGAATTAATGGGTAAAACTTTGGGGTTGATTGGCTTGGGTAGTGTTGGTGTTAAAGTGGCTAATGCTGCAATTGCTTTAGGCATGAAGGTCATTGGTTATGACCCTAACATTACGGTTAATCGAGCTTGGGAGTTATCTGCTGATGTCCAACAAGCGCCAAGTATGGAGGGGTTATTAGCTTCATCTGACTTCATTAGTGTGCATGTTCCTTTAATGAAAGAAACTCACCATTTGATTAACCAAACAAGTATGCAAATCATGAAGCCTGGTGTGATATTGCTTAATTTTTCGAGAGAGGGCATTGTCGATAATCAAGCAATATTAGATGCATTAAATGAGAAGAAAGTTGCTTTATATATTAATGATTTTCCAAATGCGTTTTTTAAAGATCAATCTAAGATCATCAGCCTGCCACATTTGGGTGCGTCAACATTAGAAGCTGAAGAAAATTGTGCAGTGATGGTTGTGAAACAAGTAAGAGAATTTTTAGAGAGAGGTAATATTATTAATTCAGTGAATTTTCCTTACGTGGAATTTCCTTCTAATAAAAATGAAAAACGTTTAGCTATTGTTAATAAAAATATTCCCAATATGGTTGCGCAAATCTCAGCAAAATTAGCAGCCGCTGGCTTTAATATCGGTAGTTTATTGAATAAATCTAAAGATGATATTGCTTATACCATGATTGATATTGATGCTTTAGTACCACAAAATATTCTGCAAGAAATAGCTAAAATTGAAGGAGTCATCCAAGTACGTCAATTGTAGCTAACTATCAGATGTAGTAAGTTATACCAAGAAGTGGGCCATGAACGATGGTGTTTATTGTGTAAGCCCGTTTGTAATAATGCACACCTAGCGCTTTATAAGCCAAAGTAGCTCCCCAGTTTTTAGTAAAATAATATTTTATACCAGCCATAGCGCTCCAAGTGCTAGCAACACGGTCAATTTTAAAGCCTCCGAAATCAGCATTGAGCCATGTTTGGAAATTGATAGAGGGGTTATATTTAATACGAGCACCTAATACTGGTGTAATTATGTTAGTTGTATCTGATTTATTGCGAAGTGTTGGGCTGTAATAATCAATGACAGAATGAAAACCCATAATTCGGAACGCACCCATTAGCTCAAGTGAGGTGGTTCTTTCTGATTCTAAAATATTAATTGTAGGTAAAACTTGATAATAAGCGCCAGCGTCAATTGAGCTAATTCCTAAGCTTGCTTTAGCTCTGGCATTATTGACATATTGGATCTGGGTTAGCTTTACAAAAGAGGGGTCTAGTAACAGGCTCCATTTTTCTTTACGAGCTTCAAAATCTAAGCCGCCACCAAAATCGAGATCATGCCAATTAAAAGCGGGAACGCTGAAATTAGCCCGGGTGACAAAAATATCGAAATAGCCATTATTGCCTGCAGACCATAAATAAGGCGTTACTGAAAAATGCCATGCATCGGGCCTATCAATAATGACTTCTGTCGGATCTTGTTTGGCTGCAAATGCTTTAGTGCCTATTAGTAAAGTTAAACACAAGAAAGCTATTTTCTTAATCATATGGTCCTCATTACAAAATCAGCGAGCTGTTTTAATAATACTGCGGTTGCCTTATTAGTAGCAGTCACTCCTGAATAAGGGTTATCTTGCAGCATAGGCTCAATGGCGGAAAAATCTTTGGTAGCTACAATGCTGTTAGTATGTACGTTAATAATCTGGGCACGAAGTCTTATATGTACTGTATGAGGTTGATGGCCATAATCTTGTTGCAGTTCGAGAATTTGCGTATTAAGAGCATAATCATATTGAGCGCTGGCAGCAATCGAGCTCACGGATTTAAAATAACCAGTCTTTTGTAAAGTCTGAATGATTAAGGGTTGTAGCATTTGTGCCGGTGTATCTGCCCAGCGGTTTTTAGCAAAATATCCTATTTGATAGGGTTTTTCGCTGTAGGCCATTTGTATGGTGTTATAGGCTGAGCTGGTTTGCGGTAAGTTCACCAATAAGCTACTGTCTATCGCTCGTTCCTGATGTGGAAGGTTTTGAGGGGTGGCATTAATGACATATATGTTGGCTGGTTCAACCTTCACAGGTGAAAGCATTGAGCAAGCAGACAGTAAATTTGCAGCCAGAATGAAAACAAATATTTTAATGCCGATTAACTTCATGAAAGCTACCCTCCTTGGAATTCCGCAGAGGGTAGTATAGCAAAAAAGATCTAAGTGGTGTGCTTAGATTATGGGTTTGGGTTGAAATTTGCAGACTGATCAGAGCTAGGAGCAGTGTTTGCTTTTCCAGCCTTCTCTATGGCATTTTTAAAAATATCATCCAACATATTTTTTATAAATGTTTCTGTTTTTTCCTCATTCTTCTTACCTTTGGTTTCCTGATTAGCAGAAGGAGAATAAGGGTTAGTCTCTCCTAGTTCTTCAGTGATATCGTTATAAGAGGTTGAGATAGATAGAGAAGGTCTACGGCTGTTAGTAGGCGAGTGTGTTTGGCTTTGACTGACTTGATTCTGAGTGGTATTAGCCGCTCCTGAAATGCGAGTAGGCTCTTTTTCTTCTAGCTTCTCAGTTACTTTTGCAGTAGAGCTTCCATTTAGCGAACCATCTTTAGGAGCATCGCCTTTAGAACTTGTCGATGAATGTCCAGCATCGTTGCCGGTATGTTTCGGTTTTGACCCGGGTTGGCTAGAGCTGCCGCTAGGGCCAAAATCATCGTATAGCCTCTTCTTGTTAGAGCCGTTATTGGCATCATGGCCATGGCCCGGCATATTTGGCTTAGCAGCTTCTTTAGCTTCTTTTTCATTAGCTGCTAGTGCATCGTGAATACTAGCAAATCCTGCTGCAGCTGAGTTAATAAATCCACCAATTCCAGCAGCATAAAGAAAAAAGCCCGAGGTGGCGGCGCCAACCATTGAGATCAAACCATTACCCACAGCATTAATAACAGCAATGGTGTAAAGACCTGTTAGTGACATAAAGTATAAGGTCTTGTCTATTAAGTTTTTACTATTGTTATAATTCGTTCTAGCCTGGTCTATGCTTTTACCAATAGTGCTGTCTTCAGATATTTGCTGAGTTAGCTCGGCTCTAAATAAGCGACCAGTAGATTTAATCACAGTATTAATAGTGAAAACGATCTGGCCAACAAAAGCAAAACCAAGAGCTATAGCGCCAGTAATAACCTCCGCTGCTGCTAAAGACATTTTAGGTATAGTTAATAAAATTGCTTTAACGCCCGGGGCACAAGCATTCATGGTCATGTATAAGCCGAAAATGGCAAATGGGATGAATGCGATTGTCAAAATAGTAGAGACAATTCTAGATAAATAAATGGTCGCTCTATTTCTAACTTTATATTTACCATTAGCAGTCAAGATCTTATTAACATCATCAAACTTTAATTTTCTATTTTCAGATCCAGCAAGGTTGGGATCTACCCCTAGGTCTTCGATTTTGCTCATGTTTTCTTTATTAAAGTAATAAAGATTATCGGCAACTTTAATGAAGATAGATTCGTTTTCGAAGCTTTGTAACTCTTCAATACTAGGTAAAGTGTTTCTGACAATTAATTCTGAGCGAGAGCTTGTAATGTCGAAAAGTTTTTTAATAAAACGCGTGCATTTCTGTGCAATATTTTCAGTTTTAATAAGATCAGCTATATCTTTCAACATCAGTGCGGTTAAACAAATAAAAGTGGCCACTGCTAAGAAAGCAGCAATGGGAGGAAAGCCTGCTGAGATTACGGCTAAGAATCCGAAAGCTGCTGTCAGAGAAAAAGTGCTGGTAAAGGTTAATGCACCGAAAGTGATACCGACAGAAAGCGCGGCAAAAATACCAAAGCCCATTAAACCTTTTCTGGCTTTTGATAGAGGGTGATGCCCTGTAATATCAGTGATGATTTGGGATTGAGAATAAGAGATCTCTTTAGCTTTAGAATCAAAAGTTATCTTATATGATGCTAATAATTGTAGCTGTTTGGAAGTTATTTTTAGATCTTTAATTTCTCGACGGTTTCTATTTACATAGTAGAGTGTTTCTCCCACGAGAATATAAGCAGCATTTTTAGTGAAATTGAGTTGGTAAATATTCTCGAATGTAGGTTCTTTTTCAGTTAATATTTCACAACCACCTTCTACTTCTAATAAACCTTGAAAATATTTTTCGCCACCAAATAGATCAATTAAAACCTTAGGTACTGCGCTTTTGAAAATATACCAGTTAATGCCAGACCCGGCTAAAAACAAGATGACAGCAAGAGAATAAGTAGCTATACCGCCACTGACTAAATGAAGAGTAACGAATGCAGCAGCAGTAGAAATACCACAACCTAAAGCCATAACGCCGGCTGCAATTTTACCTACTAAGGTCCATGCTTTTTGGCTAGCAGTGAGTTTGCTTACAGAGTTTGTGGGGCCTGTTTTATGGCTTTTTTTAATGTCATAATCACCTTGATTGCAAACATGTTGACTTGTAAATGGGTGAGCGCCACATTTTGGACATGAATCAATACCTGCGGATAACATTTTCACACTCCTCTAACTAGACACAAACGACTTAACAATTAATCATAAATTGCTTTTTCTGGCAAGAATTTTTCCAATTTTGGCGTTCTTAACTCTAATGGCGGCAATAATCTGATTAAAAAATGACCTTAGGATTCCAATAGTGTAAATAATCGCGATTTTAGCATAAAATAAGGGCGTTGAATTGCTTAAATAATAACGGTGCTAGCTATGTTTGCATTAATTGAAGCCTATAAGACAGGCCGTCTAAAAAAAGAACAATGGGGCGCTAATATCATCTCGGGTGTCATAGTGGGGATAGTTGCTTTACCTCTAGCTATGGCTTTTGCAATCGCTTCGGGCGCTAGACCTGAGCAGGGACTTTATACTGCCATTATTGCTGGTTTATTCGTTTCAATTTGTGGCGGCAGCCAGCTACAAATTGCGGGCCCTACAGGCGCTTTTATAGTTATATTGGCAAGCATTACTGCTAAATATGGGATAACTGGCTTGCAAATAGCAACACTCATGGCCGGTGTAATGCTTATGTTGATGGGACTCGCTCGTTTTGGGAATGTTATCAAGTTTATTCCTGAACCAGTCATTATAGGGTTCACGGCTGGTATTGGTGTCATCATTTTTGTTGGTCAGTGGAAAGATTTCCTTGGTCTCACTCAATTATCTGCAGGCGCTCATTTTCATGAAAAAATCTTAGCCTTACTGAAGGCCTTGCCTCATTTCAATTTGGCCACCACCGGATTAGGGTTTTTAGCATTGTTGGTATTGTTGTTTACGCCGCGTTTCCTAAAACGGGTTCCGTCACCATTAATTGCAATGCTAGTAATTACTTGCTTGCAAGCTCTGTTTAAATTTGAAGGAGTAGCTACTATAGGCAGTACCTTTGGTGGTATTCCGCAAGTGCTTCCCCGTTTCCATTGGCTAGATATATCGTGGCAGCAGTGCATTGAATTAATAGGGCCTGCTTTTTCAATCGCAATGTTGGGCGCTATCGAGTCGCTACTGTCTGCCATTGTTGCTGATAATATGGCTGGAACTAAACACCATTCTAACCAAGAGTTAATAGGGCAGGGGCTTGCTAATATTTTTGCTCCTTTATTCGGTGGTTTTGCAGCTACAGGCGCTATTGCACGTACCGCAACCAATATTAAAAACGGTGGCACTGCTCCTATCGCTGGTATTATTCATGCGATAACACTGCTATTAATTATTTTATTATTCGCGCCGCTAGCCGCTTATATTCCTTTATGCGCTCTTGCAGCGATATTATTTGTTGTGGCTTATAACATGAGTGAAATACACCGCTTTATTCATGTGATTAAGTTTGCTCCAGGCAAAGATGCCATTGTTTTACTCGCAACATTTTTCTTAACCATATTCACTGATTTAATTATGGCGGTATGTGCTGGCGTAGTTTTGTCTTTGATATTTAGATTAACCTCAGTCAAAGCAATCAGAGAAGCTTAATGGCATGAATCGTTTAGTCTCAGTAGCACCTATGATGGATTGGACTGATCGTCATGACCGTTATTTCCTTCGCCTTATTTCACCACATGCGTTGCTTTATACTGAAATGGTGACAGCGGCTGCGTTAATACACGGTGATGCAGATTATCTATTAAAGTTTGATTCCCGTGAGCATCCTTTAGCGTTGCAATTAGGTGGCAGTGATCCTCAGCAGCTTGCTTATTGTGCGCGGCTAGGTGAAGCAAAAGGATATGATGAAATTAATTTAAACGTAGGCTGTCCTAGCGATAGAGTGCAATCCGGAAAAATTGGTGCTTGTTTGATGTTACAGCCTGAGTTAGTGGCTGATTGTGTTGCTGCTATGATTGCTGCTGTTAAAATCCCTGTTACTGTTAAATGTCGTATTGGTGTTGATCACCAAGATTCCTACGAGGCGTTATATCAGTTTATCAAAACGATTTCTGCAACAGGCTGCAACGTGTTCATCATTCATGCTCGTAAAGCATGGTTAAAAGGGTTGAGCCCTAAGGAAAATCGAGAAATACCGCCACTACAGTATGATGTGGTCTGGCAAATTAAAAAAGATTTTCCTCATTTGACGATTATTATAAACGGTGGAGTTAAAACGCTTGCTGATATTGAACGACATTTACAGTTTGTCGATGGCGTAATGATAGGACGTGAGGCTTATTCCAATCCTTTTTTCCTAGCTGAAATTGAAGAGAAATATTTTATCAATAAAGCGGATACACGAATTGAGGTCATTGAAAAGCTCATTCCTTATGTGCAAGAACAATTAAAAAATAATACCAAGCTGTCTCATATTACTCGGCACATTCTAGGGTTATTCCATGGGCAAAAAGGTGCAAACAAATGGCGCCGCTTTTTAAGCGAACAATCGTATAAAGAGGGCGCGGGTGTTGAGGTGATTCAAACAGCTTTAGCTAGAACACTGTTGTAATGATGTTGGTTTAAATACCTTTCCGCCTGGCATAGGAAGTGGTACACCAGTAGTCCCTGGGTAACTCAGTGGTAAACCCTTTAAATTTCGAATGGCAAGATAAGCAAAAATCTGTGCTTCTAAGGCTTGGCCATTCCAACCTGCTTCATTAGCAGTTTGAATACAGGCTTCAGGTAATATTTTTTTAAGTCGGGAAATTAATTCATGCAGAATGACAGGATTGTGCCAGCCACCACCGGCAAGTATCCAGTGAAGTGGGAGCGGATGATTCGAGAGCGCAGCTGCTTTAATAATGCTGTCCGCTGTAAATGCTTCCAGCGTAGCGCAAGCATCATTGAAAGATAAGTTATCTATTTCGGAGATTAATTGCATGTCGCCAATATCTAATGATTTTGGCAGTGGTAGCGAAAAAAAATTGTTATGGTTTTGTATGACAGATTTTTCATAAAGCAATTGCAAAATAGGAGCAGACACTTTTCCTTGGCTACCATATTGTCCATCTTTATCCATAGTTTCCTTGCCCAAAGTTTTTTGGCGAATATATCGATCAATTAAGCCATTGCCAGGGCCAGTATCAAAAGCAATAAGGTTTTCAGGATTGTTATCGTAAATAAGCGTGATGTTAGCAATGCCACCACAATTAACGACAGCAAGCGGGAACTTGTTATCACGAATAGCAAGAGCTTGATGATATAAAGGTGCAAATGGTGCTCCTTGTCCACCGGCATTAATATCGTCATGACGAAAGTCAGCTACAACAGCTATACCCAATTGATCAGCGAGATATTGGGCATTGCCTGCTATTACAGAAGTTTTAGTGGTGGGAGAGTGAAAAAATGTTTGACCGTGATAACCAACAACAGCAATATTTTCTGTAGCAATAGCGGTGTGTTGAAGTAGTTTACGGACTGCCTGTAGATGAAGTTCGGTAGAATGTTGGATGATTTCATCGTAATTAATATGGGGATTAATCTCTTGCGCTAGGTTTGAAGAAAAATTTTTTAAACCAGAGCTAAAAAATTTTCTAACTTGATTTAGATCACCTTGATAATGTCTAACTATTTGCTCGGTGGCTTTCAAAATAAGTTTAAATTCTGGCTCATAAGTAATAGAGACATTTGCTAGTTCGCGGACCTCATTTTGGCCATCCGTTTCTAATAGGGCGGCGTCTATGCCGTCCATAGAAGTACCGCTCATCAAGCCGATGCTGAACATTTCGATCCCCCGCTTAATAATTCCTTAAGAATACCCTAGAAAATAGCCAAAATCACGGCATTTATCTCTATGAATTTATGAGATTTATCTCCTTAAGCTTTCCTTCAGGCTGTTTAATTTTGTCTTAATATTGACCTGCTAAATTTATAGATAAGAAAAAGGGTTTAACGAGGGGTGGGGGGTAGGCAGATGGTTAATACAGTAGTTAAGCTTCCTCTTAATCGAGAAATTCAGTATGCACTTACCTCAGGTAATTACAATGATATTACCTTGGAAATGTTAAGCCATTTGGATTTAATCTATACCTTCTTTTTTCGTTATCCTCGATTAGTCACTACAGATGTATTGGGATCTGATGCGTCACAAGGTTTTACTATCGATTTTACGCAGTCTCATCCAGCAGCAGCGATTGGCACGACTATTTTGGTTGGCTTCATTGGCAGCATCGGTGCATGGAGTATGTATAAAAAGAAAAAAGAAAGCCATGCAAATAAATTTAGAGCTACCCCCTATAGCAATACTTACGAAGTTATAACGAACCAGTTATCTCAAACACCTTCAGTTGAGCCTAGCGCTATTTCTACCACTTTCTTTGATAACGAAACATCTCAACGCAGAGTCTCATTGAGTGGATTGGCTTTAGAAGATAGTCGGTTATGCGAACGCGTAGCTTTTGAAAGTAAGATGGACAAGGTAAATGATGAGTTAGCAGCGTTATTGGAAGAGGATAACAAGCTTAAAGAAAAGTACAAATTTATTAAAATTGAAAACGATCATATTGAAGTGGTTTTAAAAGAAAAAGAATTAACCTGGGCAGAAAAAGCCGGACAGAGAGTATTGTCTATTGCAAAATCCAGCTGGGTAACCATGGGGCTTTGTTCATTTGTCTATTGGATTTTATGGATAGGAACTGGAGTGATCACCGGCAATTTTGATGTTGGGATTAAAGCTCTCGGTGCGGCAGCTTTTGCAGTACCTGCTGCTATTGCCGCCATTTATCCTGCTATTAAGACAAGAAATTGGTGGAAAAATAATTTTGACAATAAAGCAAAAAATAGCTCAGGCGAGTCAGTTGTCATTACAGAAAAACGTAAATTGACTTATGAGTCTATTTCAGATTTAGCCGCTTTGTTACGAAAGTTGGCCTTTAACAATGAAAGAAAAAGGCTTGAAGCTGAATTAAGTAAAACTGATAGAGTAGCTCCTGTCAAAGCTAACTTAGAGCCAGTGTTAGCTCATGACGAATTAACATTAAGCTTGGGTCAAAACAAATGGCGCAAAACAGCTGCTACTTTTTTAGAAAAAACTATTAGTACATATATCGGGGCGCAATATATTGCCTGGGTAAGCGCTGATTTTTTAAAAATCGCAGCTAATGTGACTTTGAATTTAGCTAGCGTTACATTAGGTTTGGGGATTGCAACATTAGCAGCTAGCGTCATTTATGGTGGTTACCAAGCTTACAAGCAACATCAAAAAGTAAAACAATATAAAGCTGAAACAGATTCAATTGTAGCTAACTTAAATACTAAAAAGATGACCTTGGATGCTGCTTTTTTAAGTAAGCAAAAAGAGATTGATCAGCTCAAACAAGATATCTTAGCTAAGAACCCAGATTCAAAAGATTGGGTTGATGGACAAGTAAAGAGCTTTAACATGGCCATGAATGCTGCACCAAAAAGCTTTGACCCTCATGCCAATAAAGAATCGAATTTAAAGAAGATCGCCTCTCTTGCTTATGCTTTTTTAAACGGAATCACGGGCGGGGCAATGATTGGTCGAGCAGCTTTGATTGTGGGTACCGTTACATTGCCCATCTTTGTTTTTGCATTAGCTAATCCTTATACCATTGGTATTATCGCTGCTTTGGGGTTAATTTACGGTAGCTTTAAAGCTTATCAACATTATCAAGCAAAAAAAGAAAGCCAAGCTAAAGCATTATTGGAACAACGCCAAGAAAAAATTGAATCATTAAGTGAGCAAATTAATTTGGCTGATCTTCAAATTGAAGTATTAAAAGCTAAATTAGAAACACTGGATCAAAACAGCGGCTTGAAACAAGATAGTCAACCTCAAGCAGAGCCAAGTGTTAGTGCTCCACTTAATACTGATCCTGTTAATGAAGGGTTATATTCGAATTGCACTGCAACCTTATATTCTTCTTGCAAGGTAGAGGCTGCTTTGGACCATAATGATCATGCTTTAGGAAGAGTAGGTATTTTTAGTAATTAATCTGGTGCAATAAAGTAAGCAAAAATTTTGATTTGTAACTGTTTAAAACCTTTTGATATAGCGGTGGCAATACGGGGTCTTGCCTGTTTTAGCATAATAGTTCTGATGATAATCTTCGGCAGGCCAGAAAGGTGAAACGGGCAAAATTTTAGTTGCTATTGATAATCCTTTTTCTTCTAAAGCATTAATCAGTTTTCTAATAACCTGTTTTTGTTCTCCCGTGTAATAGAAAGCTACACTTAAATATTGTTCTCCTAGGTCAGGTCCTTGGCCGTTTTTTTGAGTAGGGTCGTGAATTTCAAAGAAATATTTGGCTAATTGTTCAAAGCTAACTTCTTGTGGATCATAAACGACACGAATTGCCTCAATATGCTGTGTGTTGCCACTGCATACTTCTTCATAGCTAGGATGATTTTTAGTGCCGCCTGTATATCCCACTTCGGTCTTAAGAACGCCAGCAAGTTTTTTAAAGTAATACTCAACACCCCAAAAACAGCCGGCCGCCAATATGGCTTCTTCAGTATCTGTAATGTTTGTGTCTGTTACAAAATCAAGGCTCAGGGAATTAACACAATGGCGCACATTGTTAGGCGTAAAGCCTTCACCTCTAAAAACATGGCCCAAATGAGCTTGACAGCGAGCACAAACGATTTCAGTGCGGATGCCATCTTTATCTGCGTTTTCTTCGACAGCTTGATTGATTTCAATATCATAGCTTGGCCAGCCGCAGCCTGAATGAAATTTATTTTCTGAGCGAAATAATGCTAAGCCGCATTGTCGACATAAGTAAGTTCCTGGCTCGTCATGGTTGTTATAGCATCCTGTGAATGGATATTCAGTACCTTTATCTTTAACTACATGTAGAGTTTCGGGTGTCAAACTGGCAGTTTTTAGCAGCATTACTTGTAGTCCTTGGCGTATAACATAAGAATTAATATTCTACCCAGCAAATGACGAGGGTAGGGCTGTATTGGTTATAGATTGATTTTCTTTTATATCAGCATCAAGACTAAGTTTTGGCTTCGTGCTTGATCCCGGAAATGATGTCGCACAAAAAAATCCACTATTAGTAGGTGCTTTGGAAGTACTTTCTTTGTATTCCTGCAAGACTTTGTTATTCAGTCCTGGAACTTTATGAGCAAGAAAATAGCTGGCTAACTGCCGATCGTGCTTA
>CAZXFO010000163.1:0-6500 GCA_964639745.1 uncultured Coxiellaceae bacterium
GCTAATGTTTCCTTAGCCTTACAGAGCTGTGCTCATGCTACCACTATCACTAAACAGCGTATTATTAGCCGTCATCAACAATTATTGCGCTTAGATTTTGAAAAACCATTTACCAGTATTAATGAAATAGATTTATTAGCCGTCTATCGCGAACATTTGGCGACAGCGAAAGTGGTGGTTCTTTCTGATTATGGTAAAGGCACCTTGAGCAACCCTCAGCTATTTATTGCAGAAGCTAAGCAACATAATCTACCTGTTTTAATAGACCCTAAAGGAACTGACTTTAGTAAATACCGTAACGCGACTGTAATTACACCCAACTATAAAGAATTTGAAGCTGTTGTAGGCCATTGCCATAATGAAGCCGAAATTATGGAGCGTGGCCAGCATTTAATTAATGAGCTTAATTTGCAGGCTTTATTATTAACACGTGGCGAACATGGAATGACCCTCATTCAAAAAGGCCAAGTTGCCCTGCATTTACCCGCTTATGCGCGCGAAGTTTTTGATGTGACGGGTGCAGGTGATACTGTTATATCGGTATTGGCAACGAGCTTGGCAGCACAGCTATCGTTGTCTGAATCGGTGGCGTTAGCCAATTTAGCGGCCAGTATCGTGGTGACTAAGCTAGGTACTGCAGCTGTCAGTGTTCCTGAATTAGATGGCGTAATTAAGAGTAAGTTTTCTTCTCCAGATAGCGTATATAGCGGTGTTGTGAATGACAATCAGCTATTGTCTTTAGTACAGCAAGCTCGATCTGAAGGCAAAAGAGTAGTTTTTACTAATGGCTGTTTTGATATCTTGCATGCCGGCCATGTTACTTACTTAGAACAAGCTAAGCAGCTAGGTGATTATCTGGTTGTAGCAATAAATGACGATGAATCTGTCAAACGTTTGAAGGGACCAAGCCGGCCAGTTAACCATGTAGAGCATCGATTGAAAGTTTTAGCGGGTTTGGGGGCGGTCGATTGGGTGATTTCCTATCATGATGATACACCTGAAAGGCTGCTTAAGCTCTTAAAGCCAGAAGTTTTAGTAAAAGGCGGTGACTATACTATTGACCAAGTTGTTGGGGGTGATATTGTTACGGCCTATGGTGGAGATGTAAAAGTATTGCGATTCGTTAATGATATATCCACCACAAAAATTATAAATCGTATGTTAGAAAATACTACGCAGGAATCTGGAACAGGGGGTTAAAGATGGGGTGGGGTAATCTTTTTGTCGTAGCGGCGCCATCGGGTACAGGGAAGACTACCTTGGTAAAGGCTCTGGTTACTGAACTTCCTGGTGTAGCTGTTTCTATATCACATACTACTCGCGATAAAAGGCCTAACGAAGAAGAAGGCACCAATTACTTTTTTATTAAAGAAGAACAATTTCGTCGCATGATTGAAGCAAAAGAATTCTTAGAGTATGCGACTGTGTTTGGTAATTATTACGGTACCTCTTATCAATGGGTGGAAGAGACTCTAAAAAATAAGATTGATGTTGTATTAGAAATTGATTGGCAAGGTGCTCAACAAATTAAAAAGCTTATCCCCGATAGCATTAGTATTTTTATTTTGCCCCCTTCCCTAGAGAATTTAAACGACCGTTTAATCAAACGAAATCGCGATAAGCCTGAAGTTATTCAAGAACGCCTAGCAGATGCTAAAGAAACCTTATCTCATATTCATGAGTTCGACTATGTGGTCATAAACGATGAATTCACCCATGCTTTAGAGGACCTTAAGCTTATCGTCCAGGCTAACCGCTTACGTCAAAAGCGCCAAAGCCAAAAATATGCTCAAATTATCAAGAAAATGATTTAGGTCTTAAGGGGTAGCTCTGGACTTAATACCCCTGTCGGTATACCATTCGGCTACTAGCAAAATGAAACTGGAGAGGCCTTATTATGGCGCGTGTAACTGTAGAAGATTGTTTAAGAGTACTAAATAACCGCTTTGAATTGGTCTTGGTTGCTGCTAAAAGAGCCAGACAGTTAATGCGTGGCAGTGTAGATTCCAAGGTGCCTTGGGACAATGATAAATCAACTGTAGTTGCCTTGCGAGAAGTTGCCTCTGGCTATAATGACTTCACGGAAGCTGAACCAGAAATGACTTTAAAACCCATGGATGCTGATGAACAGCCCCCAGCTGAGAGTTCTGGCGACATTTCCTAAAGAATCAAAGGGTTATAAGCGGAAAGGCGGGTTTGCTTTTCCGCTTTTTTATTTGTTCCCAAAAAATTCTTTAAATCAATTCTATTCAGTAGTACATAATAAAGAATAACCCATTCCAAAGGCACTGAATGAACGAAGGTTTTGAGCTCCTCCATCAAGAAGTAAAAGGCTATTTAACCGATGCTGAAATTAATGCCATCGAGGAAGCTTATTTATTTGCTAAAAAAGCTCATGAAGGCCAGGTACGCTTTACAGGTGAATCTTATATCACTCATCCCATTGCTGTAGCTCGTGTTTTAGCCCAAATGCGTATGGATGAAACTACCATCATGGCTGCTATTCTGCATGACGTAATTGAAGATACTTATGTTGAAAAGCAAGAAGTGGCCCAACGTTTCGGAGAAGATGTCGCAAATCTAGTTGAAGGGGTCACTAAGCTTACTCAAATTCATTTTGAAAGCCATGCCCAAGCTCAAGCAGAAAATTTTCGTAAGCTGATTATGGCCATGACGCGTGATATACGCGTTATTTTAGTAAAGCTCGCAGACCGCTTGCATAATATGCGTACTTTAGATTCACTTCCTCCCCCTAAACGACGACGTATAGCCTCTGAAACCTTAGAAATTTTTGCGCCTATCGCTAACCGCTTAGGTATGCACGCAATGCGCGTTGAGTTAGAGGATTTAGGTTTTCGTACACTTTATCCACTGCGTTACCGTATTTTGAAAGAATCTGTCGAAAAAGCGCGAGGTAACCGCCGCGAGATCATGGATATGATCGAGCAGGAAATACGTAAAACCCTTAAAAAGGGTAATATTCCTTCTTGGGTTTTAGCGGGTAGGGAAAAGCATTTATATAGTATTTATAAAAAAATGCATGATAGACATCTTTCGTTCTCAGAAATTATGGATGTTTATGGATTTCGCGTAGTAGTGGATAAAATCGATACTTGTTATCGTGTGCTGGGTGGTTTGCATAATCTATTTAAACCTATCCCGCAACGCTTCAAAGATTATATTGCTATCCCTAAAGCTAATGGCTATCAGTCTCTCCATACTACTTTGTTTGGTCCATATGGTGTACCACTTGAGGTTCAGGTGCGTACTGAAGAAATGCATAGGCTTGCAGAAAACGGTATTGCTGCCCATTGGCTCTACAAGACTCAAAAGAAAAGTTTTGATGAAGCGCAATCGCGAGCCAAAGAATGGCTGGATAGCGTTTTGGAAATGGAAAAAAGCGCCAGAAATCCCTTGGAATTTATTGAAAACGTTAAGATTGATCTATTCCCAGACGAGGTTTACGTATTTACGCCAAGAGGCAATATTATTGAATTGCCGGCAGGTGCCACCGCCGTTGATTTTGCTTATGCAATTCACTCGGATATCGGTAATACTTGTGTAGCAGCTAAGTTAGATAAACATTTGGCGCCATTAAGTACTCCGCTCAAAAGCGGCCAGCAAGTTGAGATTATTACAGCTCCCGGAGCGCGCCCCAATCCTGCATGGTTGAATTTTGTTGTCACCGGTAAAGCTAAAAGCGGTATCAAACATTTCTTAAAACGTCAGCAGCGCGAAGAGTCCATCGATTTAGGTAAGCGTTTAGTGAGTAAAGCTTTACTGTCATTAGGTGGAACTCTCGAAAGCGTTACCGAAGAAAATTTACAAAGTGTTGCTAAAGTACTCAAATTAGATGCAGCTAATCATCTTTTTGAAGAAGTAGGTCTTGGCAATCGAGCCGCTCTATTGGTTGCTAGGCAACTCGCTAAAACCGGCGGCATTTTGAAGGAAGCCGCAGCTGCTGCTCCAGCACCTACACCGATGAAACCATTGGCTATCAAGGGCACGGAAGGAATCGTGGTTAATTATGCAAAATGTTGTAGACCCATACCTGGCGATACTATTGG
Organism: uncultured Coxiellaceae bacterium; assembly: GCA_964639745.1. Classification (GTDB taxonomy): domain Bacteria; phylum Pseudomonadota; class Gammaproteobacteria; order DSM-16500; family DSM-16500; genus JABDGC01. Next base: position 4,068 of record CAZXFO010000163.1, read on the forward strand.
TGGTTTTCTAAAACCGGGTGAAGGGGTTGAAATTCACGAAGCGCATTGCGCGTTTTTAGAAAATTATCGGCAATTCCCAGAGCGGTATGTTTCACTACGGTGGGAAGAAAGTGTGTCAGGCGATTTCCCAGTTGATATTGATGTTGAGACATTAAATCAGCGCGGTGCTTTAGCTGCTTTAGCTACTACCATTTCTGCAGCCGATTCTAATATTTTCCAAATCCATGCTGAGGATTGCGACGGTCGATACTTTATGGTGAAACTGACTATTACTGTTAAGAGTCGTACTCATTTAGCAAGAATTCTCAGAGCAATACATAATTTGAAAAATGTATTACGCGTCCATCGTAAAAAATCCCCTCAAACCACATCGCTTTATCAACGCGGTGTTGGTGGAATCTTTGTTGATTAACTCTGCTGCAAGAGTTTTCTAAGGTAATCCCAATTAAATGCAGGTCCTGGGTCAGTTTTACGTCCTGGTGCAATATCCGAATGACCTACAATACGCTCGGGAGTAATAGCGGGATAAGCCTGGATTAACAGAGGTATAATTTTAGCTAAGGTTTGATATTGTGGTTCTTCGTAGGGGATTTCATCAGTTCCTTCCAGTTCAATACCAATCGAGAAATTATTGCATTGGGTTTGGCCGGCAAATGTTGATTGGCCAGCATGCCAGGCACGTTTTAGAAAAGGCACGAACTGGGTGATTTCTCCTTGTCTTGAAATAAAGAGATGAGCAGAAACTTTTAAGTCCTTTATGGTTTCAAAATAAGGATGCAATGAGCAGTCCAGGATGCCGCAGAAAAAGGGAGAGACCATATTTTGACCAAATTCACCCGGGGGCAGGCTAATCCCATGAATAACAATCATATCAATCAGGGTGTTAGCAGGGCGGTCATCAAAATGTGGCGAGGCCTGATGTGGCGCGCCTTGTAGCAAACCTTGGTTATCAATATACATTGACGATTCTCTTAGTAGAAGTTACTCTAGGGGCCATTTTAAAAGTGAACCCAGTATAAATGCAAACTGAAGAAATACAGCAACTTATCGAAGCCGGTATGAACACCGAAATAGTCCGAGTAAAAGGCGATGGCAAGCACTTTACTGCTGTAATTGTCAGTCCTGAATTTAGCAATAAGAATCGTCTCGATAGACAACGTCTGGTATTTGCCACTTTGAAAGAAGTGTTAGCAGACCAGCGTTTGCATGCTATTACTTTAAAAACGTTCACACCCGATGAATGGCACGTACAAGATAAAGAGCAAGAATAATGGAAAAATTAATTATACATGGCGGTGTTCCGCTAAATGGTGAAATTCGTATTGCTGGCGCTAAAAATGCTGCTTTACCTATCCTGACTGCTACATTGCTTACTGCAAGTCCAGTTCGTATTGGCAACATTCCGCATTTACAAGACGTAACTACCTTTATTAGCTTGTTGGGCCAAATGGGCGCCCGTTTAACGCTCGATGAAAAGTTTAGTGTTGAAGTTGATGCTAGCCGTATTCATTCATTCCAAGCTCCTTACGATTTAGTTCGCACTATGCGTGCTTCAGTATTGGTTTTAGGGCCGCTTTTAGGTCGCTTCGGCCGTGCTGAAGTTTCATTGCCAGGTGGCTGTGCTATTGGCACACGGCCTGTTGATCAGCATCTTAAGGGCATGCAAGCGCTCGGCGCTGAAATCTCTGTTGAAAATGGTTATATTCGTGCTACAGCTAAGCAGCGCTTAAAAGGCGCACATATTGTCATGGATATTGTAACGGTTACCGGTACTGAAAATATCATGATGGCTGCAGTGTTAGCTGAGGGTCAAACCGTTATTCATAATGCTGCTCGTGAACCTGAAGTCGAAGATCTCGCTAATTTTTTAAATACACTCGGTGCTAAAATTTCAGGCATTGGGACTTCTACTTTGGTTATTGATGGCGTCGAAGCATTAACCGGGGGCTCTTATCAAGTGTTGCCTGACCGTATCGAGACTGGTACCTATTTAACTGCTGCTGCTTTAACCCGCGGTAAGGTGAAATTAAAAAATACTCGTCCTTCAACATTAGAGGCTGTGCTTTTGAAATTAGAAGAAGCAGGCGCTTTTATTGATGTAGGTAATGATTGGATTAGTTTAGATATGCGCGGCAACCGTCCGCGTGCTGTTGATGTCAGTACTGCTCCCTATCCAGCTTTTCCAACCGATATGCAAGCCCAAATTATGGCATTAAATACCGTAGCCGAAGGTTGTGGTGTAGTGACAGAAACTGTGTTTGAAAATCGCTTCATGCACATCCAAGAATTAATCCGTATGGGTGCCAAAATTGTGTTGAAGGGCAATGCTGCTATTTGTACCGGTATTGAAAAATTGCAAGGGGCACCTACTATGGCAACTGATCTTCGTGCTTCAGCCAGTTTAGTGTTGGCAGGTCTTGCTGCTGAAGGCCA
>CAZXFO010000164.1:0-3440 GCA_964639745.1 uncultured Coxiellaceae bacterium
AGTCATAAGAATATCATCGTGCTATTGTTTTGCCGCGGCGAATTTTATTCTGCAATTGCATTACACCGTATAGTAAAGCTTCTGCAGTAGGTGGACAGCCAGGCACATAGATATCAACAGGCACAATGCGATCGCAGCCACGAACCACTGAATAAGAATAGTGGTAATAACCACCCCCATTAGCACATGAACCCATGGAAATAACCCATTTAGGATCAGCCATTTGGTCGTAAACTTTGCGTAAAGCAGGCGCCATCTTGTTGCATAAAGTACCAGCAACTATCATTAAATCGGATTGTCTAGGGCTAGGACGAAACAAGACGCCAAAACGATCCATGTCATATCGAGAAGCAGCGGCATGCATCATTTCAACAGCACAACAAGCTAAACCGAATGACATCGGCCATATAGAACCAGAACGGGCCCAATCAATGACACGCTCCATTGAGGTTAAATAAAAACCTGGCTTGAGTAGATCTGTCATTCCCATTCCAATCCCCCTTTCTTCCACTCATAAATAAAGCCCACTGTTAGAATGCCTAGAAATATACCCATGACACTTAAGCCAAACCAACCCAGCTGCCTAAAAACAACAGCCCATGGCACTAAGAATGCAGTTTCAAGATCAAAAATAATGAAAAGTATCGCGACTAGATAAAAACGAACATCGAAAGGTATACGAGCATCTTCCATGGGAGGAAAACCACACTCGTAAGGAGAAAGTTTTTCGGCACTGGGCTTATGAGGACTTAAAAGATAACCAATCAGTGGACCTACAAGTCCGCCAACGACGCCGATAACTAGAAAGATCAATACTGGCAAATAATTTTGCAGCATGGCAACCTCGCCTCTCCCCTTTCAGCCTGACTGAGCATTAGTCAAGGCGTCTAAGTTAACCTAAGTTTGTATGGTGCCGATGGACGGACTCGAACCGTCACGGGTAACCCCACTACCACCTCAAGATAGCGTGTCTACCAATTCCACCACATCGGCAACTATATTCCTTTCAAAACTTAACTCGTCGGAATATTTTGTAACGGCAATTCACGAGCCGGCATTTGTTTAGAATGCTTGTATTCCGCTGTGGAAATATAATTCAAACCTATGCTGGTTGCAAAAAACAAAAATGCAAAACCTAAGGTAAGCTTCAATAAAAATGAACCCGATCCTCGGCTACCGAAAACCGTCTGAGAAGCACCGCTTCCAAAAGCAGCACCCATAGTTGCGCCTTTACCCTGCTGCACAATCACGAGAGCAATTACGCATACAGCAATAAGAACGTGGACAAGCAATATAAATTGATACATTTTATTTCACCTTAAAGAGCTAGATGACGTCTTGCCCTAATTTCACTGCGAGAGCCTCACGACAAATAGCTAAAAAGCTTTTTGCTTCGAGTGAAGCACCACCAATTAGACCGCCATCAATATCAGGCATGGCAAATAATTGAGGAGCATTATCCGCTTTTAAACTGCCCCCGTAAAGTATACGGATTGTGGGCGCAATATCAACATCGTGTTCAGCCAATAGGCTACGTATATAAGTATGTGCAGCCTGAGCTTGCTCCGGAGTTGCGGTCAAACCGGTACCAATGGCCCATACCGGCTCATAAGCAATAACTGCTTGCCGAAAAGCAGAAATTCCTGCTTTATTAACAACAGTTTCAATTTGATCGTGCAAAACTTTCTCAGTTTCGCCGCGCTCACGCTGTTTTAAAGTCTCGCCGACACAAAGAATGGGATGTAAGCGAGCGTCTAACGCTGCCTGGAATTTACTAGCAACGATGGCAGAATCTTCACCAAAAATGGATCTTCTTTCGGAATGGCCTACTAAAACATAGCGACAGCCGATATCAGCCAGCATGGTGCCGGACACTTCTCCGGTAAAAGCACCGCTTTCACCTAAATAGAGGTTTTGAGCGCCTAAAGCAATGGTGGTGTCTTGCAATAATTCTTGTACTTGAGCGAGGTGCAAATAAGTAGGAAATACCACTATATCAATAGCAGAATAGAGTTCGTGGTCTTTTTTTATACCCTCAACCAAGTTGGCGACACTTGCACGCAGGCCATTCATCTTCCAATTACCGGCTACCATAGGCTTACGCATTATTTTATTCCTGTGATTTTAAAGCTCGGAGCGGATTGTAGCCGAAGCGAAGAAGCAGAGGCAAGCGAATTGGAATAACATTAATCCCAGCATAAAGATTAGGTTATGCTGGGGAGAATCTAGCGACCACCTGGTTTAAATGAAGATGGAGTTACATCATCATTATTATCTTTGTCACTTTCATTACCGGATAAAGGACTTTGAAGGTCAGTTTCACTTTCACTACTGCTCCCTTCATCGGTAGTCACAATAGAAGGATCTGGGCTTGGACTTGGAGTTGGCTCTGGCGAACTACTCGTATTAGCAATTTCAATTTTTTCTTCTAAACCTTCTTTGTCCTTAACTGCACCGCTAATAATACCGCTGGCTTGCTCAGCAGGAATTGGCTGATCTTTATTTTCCCCACCTGCAATTATACCTGCCTGCTGCTTTTGAGTTACAGCCGATTTATCTGGATCAGCCGGTTTATCTGGATCAGCCGCCAAATCATCTTTCTCTTGAAGCTGCTTGTTCATACCAGCCAAGCGATTGATCTTATCCAACTTTTCCATGAATTTTTTAAACTCTTTTTCGCTTATTTTGCCCATGTCTCTTAATTTAGTAATAATCGCCTGGCACTGTGGATTAGCGGTTAGAATGGCATGATTTTTGATGCCTGCAAATTGGCCTTTAGCATCTTTAGCAATCCATGCTAAATCAGTATTAATATTATCAACCGTTAACCCCTTGGCCGGATCTTTCAAACTGTGGCTTTGGATCAAATGCTCAAAATGATCCATTTTTTTGCCGAGATGAATTCTTTCAGCAGAAACCGCTAATTCCTGTTTGGGTCGACCATCAGGGCCTACAATAGTTTTACCCGTTTTATCTTTCCTATCTTGAAGTGTCTCAATCTTGAAAGTATCTAGCTTCCCTAATAAAGTTTTGGGTAAAGCTGCCTCTACTTCTTTTGATTTAGCATCTATTTTATGAGGTACACCCTTGTCATCAACATAATGCAAAGCATATTCTTTTACAGTTTTATATTTCACAATACCTTTATCATCTTTAATTTCAGCACCCAGCTTATCTTTTTCTGCCACTAGGCTTTCTGTAGTCACTACATATTTATTCTTTAAATCTTCTAATATTTTCTTATCTGCAGGATCAGCTGAATTTGCAGGAGGTAAACTCTTACGCGCAAAAACATCGTAAGACAAATCTAAAGCAGCATCTAACCAGGCATTTGTTTTATAGGATGGGCTAGATGACACTGTCATATCGCCAATAATTAAATCTGTATAGCCTTGTTGCGCCAAGAAATTCATTTCGGTCATCTTAGCTTCTTTATAAAG
>CAZXFO010000165.1:0-3201 GCA_964639745.1 uncultured Coxiellaceae bacterium
CTAACGAGCAATGTCTATGAAGAGCATTCTCAGCCTACATTCGGTTTGAGTTTCCATACACATACAAATAAAAATTATGAAATATGGGATGCCTCTTCTATGGGGTTGCATCAAATTCATGTTAGACGTACCGCATATCCTATCGCCAATATTGTTACGTTTGTATTAGACCCGACAAAACCTTTAGAAGAACAGAAGAATTATTTTATAGATGAATATGAGCAAATAAATAAAGTAAATCCTCGCGCTCATTTTATATTGGCCATCAATAAGAGTGATATTGTTTCGCTATCTGAAAATGAAAGTTTAAGTGATTTGAAGCAACAAATCCCCTTTGTAGTAGCTGTGAACTGCTCGGCAAAAAAGGGTTTAGTTTCAGATTTAGATGTTGCTTTAATTAATTGCTCAGCAAAAATAATGCTTGAAGATTATCTAGCTAAGGCAAACGTTAGAACAGGAAAATTAGAAAAATTAAGCCAAAATCAGCCGCTGCTTGATAATTTTAATAGCTTACAGAATTTATATAAAAAAATAATTTCAGATTATGAGATGGTTGCTCTTTCTTATATTCAGAGTATGAAGGATTCTCATCTAGAGAACATTGATAAAAATTCATCTGAAGCCAGCATGGTTTTAGCGAAGCAAGATTTTAAAATCGATCGGATGCAATATACTGTTGCTCTGCAGCAGTTTCTCGATGATGTGGCCGAAGACGTTTGTAATGGCCGCTTGGCCCCTAAAAAAGCGGATCTGATGATAAAAAGTGTTCACCGTTTAACAGAAAAAATAGCAGCCGAGAACCTGGTTGAGAGCGATATAATGCTCTTCAAACAACAAGCCAATGCCATTAATGTAGGCTCTAAGTGGAAGCGATTGTTAACTGTACTTGCATGTGCCGCATTAGGTTTTATTATTGGAGCTGCGGTAGGGTTCATTACCGGTCCGGGTATGTTGATTACAGGTGCTGCTGGCGCTGCAGTAGGTACTTCAATAGCAGGAGGCGGATTGCTTACTCATCGCTTTTTTGGATCGCAAAGCAGCTGCAAAAAAATAGGAAAAACGCTACAGCACGAATTCACTGAGTGCTCTACAAAGCTGCTAAAGAGTTAACTTTAAGAAGCTAGTACAACAATAACGCAGCCATAGCTCATCTTCCATAATCCTTTGACTGGAGTCTAATATTTATTATGTTGCACTCCCCCTGAATCTAGTTTAACCTACGGCCAAAATCGATCGCCAAGGAGAGATGTCCGAGCGGTCGAAGGAGCACGCCTGGAAAGCGTGTGTACGTCAAAAACGTACCGAGGGTTCGAATCCCTCTCTCTCCGCCATGTTTTAGCGGTTTGAACTGCTGTGACGTGTAAAAGCAGCTAGTTTGGGTCCCTCCGCGACGATATGCTGCAAACCCCGCCAGGTCCGGAAGGAAGCAACGGTAGCGGTAGACTCGGGCGCGTGAGTAGGGCTCAGCTGGCTGCTTTAGTTAAGGGGAACCAGAAATCCATGAGCTACCAAGTGCTCGCTCGAAAGTGGCGGCCAAAAAATTTTCAAGATCTTGTCGGTCAAGAACATGTGCTGCGTGTTCTAGTCAATGCCCTTTCTCGTAATCGTATCCATCATGCTTATCTATTTGCGGGTACGCGTGGCGTAGGTAAAACCACCCTAGCACGTATTTTTGCTAAGTGCCTAAATTGTGAAGTAGCTATCAGCGCATCGCCATGCGGTAGCTGTGCATCGTGCCGCGCCGTTGATGCGGGGCAATTTCTAGATCTTTACGAAATTGATGCGGCTTCTCGCACCAAAGTAGAAGATACCCGAGACCTTTTAGAAAATGTGGCTTATCCACCTGTCCAGGGACGTTACAAGGTCTACCTTATCGACGAAGTTCACATGCTGTCTAGCCATAGCTTCAATGCTTTACTTAAAACCTTAGAAGAGCCGCCCCCGCAAGTTATTTTTATTTTTGCTACGACAGAGCCAAAGAAGCTGCCTATTACTATTTTGTCGCGTTGCTTGCAGTTCCATCTCAAGCAAATTTTGCCTGAACAAATAAGCGGCCAACTAAAACATATTTGCGAAAATGAACAGGTATCTTTTGAAGATAAAGCCCTTAACATGCTGGCCAACGCCGCGGATGGAAGTTTACGCGATGCGTTAAGCTTACTCGATCAAGCTATTGTTTTTTCAGAAGAAAAATTAACTTACGACCATGTGGCGACAATGTTGGGCTTTATTGCTCAAGATGAGGTAGCAGACTTAATGAAGGCACTAGCTAATCAAGACGGCCAAGCCTTATTAGCGGCAATCGACAGATTGAAGCGTCGTGCGCCTGACTATCACCAGATTTTGGCAGAATTAATTTCAATTTTGCATCAAACCGCTGTGGCGCAAGTGGTCCCTGGCCAAAATCAGAACCTGCTAATCGAAGAGTTAGCACAAAAGCTTACACCCGAAGATGTGCAGCTTTATTATCAAATTGCCTTATTGGGGCAGAAAGATTTGCCTTATGCACCTAATCCTGCGCAAGGCTTAGAGATGATTATGCTGAGAATGTTGGCTTTCAAGCCTACTTCTTATGATCAGCCAGCAAAACCGGTCCCTGCTGGAGGCACTCATTCAGCAAACACTAATGTTGCAAAAACGCAGGTTAGACCAGAGGTAGCTAAAACATCAACGGCAGCTTCTGAAAAGCTAGCTCCACAGCCAGCTCAAGCTCCAAAACCTACGAAAGTTTTACCTATTTCGTCTTCAAGTTGGCGCGAAATTTTACCCCAATTGGGTTTAACGGGCCTGGCTCAAGCTTTAGCATTAAATTGCAGCTTAGAGAAGCTTACAGATAATAAAGTTGAGTTTGCACTTGCTGCCAGCTATCAGCCAATGGTTAATCCTAAATTGGTTGAACGCATAGAGCAGGCTTTAACTCGTTATTGCCAGAAAGAAATGAAAATACAGATTAACATTACGGCAGAAGAGGTTGTTTCTCCTGCAAAACAACAAGAAGCTGAAAGAGTTGTACGGCGTGCAGCAGCTTTAGAATCTTTACAGCAAGATTCAGCTGTTCAAAAAATACAAAACCTCTTTAATGCTTCTCTTGATTCTGATTCTTTAACCATTGATGACTAACCTATATTCTGAAGCCTCCTCCTTATGTTAAAATCCGAGCTTCATTTATTAGGAGCAGGTATGAACAAAAGTACAGATGAT
>CAZXFO010000166.1:0-1652 GCA_964639745.1 uncultured Coxiellaceae bacterium
CCCCTATTCTTACTTTCTTCTCGCTATTATTTCAAAGGAGATCTTTTGTGGGTCTATATTCAGCTCAGCTGGCAACGCAGCTAGCATTTCATTCCGTCGACGGAGCACTTTTTGATCATCCACACCCCGAGGAGCCTGATACTCCTTAACCAGAACTTCATCTTCTTTAATGTCGATTACAAAAGCATATTCGGGTAAATCAGCATCATAAACTCGATAAGAGGTTTCTCCTTTGCGCCGAGCCTGTTTGCTTAAAAGTTTAAAATTTTTCCTTAAACGATTTAAAAACATTTGCAAACCTTCGCTTTTATCTTCGTTGAGAGCGCGTTGCGCATGTTTGATACGTCGCTCGTTTTCGGCCCCAGGGCTTCGATCAATAAAATAAGTTACTGACAAATCAAACAGCAATAGCTTACAAGCTATTGGACCATTAAATAATGCATAGTAATGTTTAGCTCGTATGCCCATTTTCTTACCCAACTCAGGATTGCCAGTAAAGACAGCACCCTGCCAACCTGCATATTCTTTTAATTTGTCACCTAATAAACCATACAATGGCTCAAGATCTTCTTCTTCGCCTAACCGTTCTCCATAAGGAGGATTAACTACCACCAAGCCCGGCTTTAAAGTTAAACGAGGCTGAAGAAAAGAAAGCTCACATTTTTCTACATGCACTTTACCTAGCAACCCTGCCCGCTCAATATTTTCAAAAGCAATTTTAATAGCCTCTGGGTTTTCATCATAACCGACTATAGTGGGGATACTATTTTTACCATTTTCGGCACGCTCTTTAGCTTCTACCAATAAATTCTGCCATAATGAATCATTATGTTTTTTCCAACCTAAGAACCCAAAATAAGAACGAAACAACCCAGGTGCTATATCACCTGCCATCATCGCGCCTTCAATTAACAAAGTCCCTGAGCCACACATAGGGTCTAAGAGACTACCACCCTGTTCTGCTACTGCTGGCCACCCTGCTCTAAGCAAGATAGCTGCCGCTAAATTTTCCTTTAAAGGGGCGTAACCACCCGCTAAACGGTAGCTGCGCTTGTGGAGGCTCTCACCTGAAAGGTCGATACTAATATTAGCCTTATCGCGATTCACATACACATGGATGCTGACGTCAGGCTGCTCACGAGCTACACTGGGCCTTACACCGTATTTCTCACGCAGTTGATCCACAATAGCATCTTTAACTTTTTGAGCACCGTAAAGCGTATGAGTGATTTGGGATTGCGAACTAATGAAATTAACTGATAAGGTACTTTCCGGATTTAAATGCTCATCCCACGATATAGTTTGGACTCCAGCATAAAGTTCTTCTGGCGTTGACGCAGGTATTTGTATAAGTGGCATTAAAATGCGATTAGCTAGCCGAGACCATAAACATGCTTTATAGGCTGTTTCCAATGAGCCATAAAATTCAACTCCCGCCAGTTTTTCAGCTGGATTTTCGGCTCCCAATGAGCGCAACTCTTCTACAAGTAATAATTCTAAACCTTTAGGTGATGTTGCAAAAAAACGGATAGTCATAGCATTCTCTAATTATTCTTTTTTTTATCTAACTCACGCCAATAAGCTAAGCGCTCAATAATCTTAGCTTCTAAACCCCGCGGCGCAGGATGATAGTATGTTTTTTTAGCAAAGCT
>CAZXFO010000167.1:0-6031 GCA_964639745.1 uncultured Coxiellaceae bacterium
GTTGGGATCGAACCAACGACCTATTGATTAAGAGTCAACTGCTCTACCAACTGAGCTAACAGCCCCACATAGGAAAGATAATGGGGTGAACGACGGGGATCGAACCCGCGACAACCGGAATCACAATCCGGGGCTCTACCATCTGAGCTACGTCCACCATTGTAGAGGGAGATAAGGTAAAACATCTTGTCGTTGAGTGCAATTATTTTATGTAAAGCCAGATACTGCTGTTTTTTGATTGACTAGCCGTCTTGGTCTTTGTAACATCCCGTGTCCAGCACTAAAAATCGGGGTATAGCGCAGTCTGGTAGCGCGCTTGCTTTGGGAGCAAGATGTCGGGGGTTCAAATCCCTCTACCCCGAAAAAATCCTCAGCGCCTGTAGCTCATTTGGATAGAGCATCGGCCTTCTAAGCCGAGGGTAACAGGTTCGAATCCTGTCAGGCGCGCCATAATTTAAGGGATCTCATGACGGCCAAAATTATTGATGGAAAAGCTATTGCAGCTAAATTACGCAGCCAAATTCGCACTAAAATTAAAGCCAACCTAAAAAAAGGCTCCCCCAGACCAAAGTTAGCCGTGATTTTAGTAGGCAACAATCCAGCCTCACTTGTTTATGTGCAGACTAAACATAATGCCTGTGAAGATGTTGGTATAGTATCTATTGATTACTCTCTTCCTTCAAAAGTCAGCCAAGCCAAGCTATTGGAGCTCATCAACGAACTAAATAATGACCGATCAGTGAACGGGATCTTGGTTCAACTGCCGCTGCCTAAACATATAAAGGCTGATGAGATTTTAGACGCTATTAATCCACTTAAAGATGTAGATGGCTTCCACGCTCTAAATTTAGGTCGATTAGCTCAATATAGGCCGCTATTACATCCTTGCACTCCCTTCGGGGTAATGCAGATGCTTAAAAGCATCAAATTAAGTCTTAAGGGGAAAAATGCTGTAATAATAGGCGCCTCTAATATTGTAGGAAAACCTATGGCGCTTGAACTTTTAGCCGCAGGCTGCACGGTGACTGTTTGCCATAGACTTACTACCGGCATTGAGGAGCATATTGGTAAAGCTGATATACTTATTTCTGCTGTGGGCAAATCTGGCTTTATAAAAGGTAAATGGATTAAAAGAGGAGCTACTGTTATTGATGTAGGGATTACTATGCTGCCAAATGGTAAGGTGACCGGTGACATAGAATTTAATAAAGCCAAATTAAGAGCAAAATGGATCACTCCCGTCCCAGGCGGTGTTGGACCAATGACGGTAGCAGCATTATTAAAAAACACAGTATTAGCGCAAGAAATACAAATGGCACAAAAGTCTTTAACCATATAGGGATATTATGAAGTTAATAAAATCTACGATAGCAAGCATTCTCTTTATAACCAGCGCTTATGGTGCAACAACCAATACTATTAAACCCGAAGAGGCTCCCTTATCACCTGAGGCAGCGTTAAAAACAGAAGATATTCCACCAGCTTTCGCTCGACCCTTCACTCCCAAGCCTCAAGCTAAAGACAATAAATTAGCCAGCTCTGAAGCAGAGCTTTATAAAGATGAAGCCAAAGAAGAAAAACAACAAGCTAAAAAGGACATAGATGATGGCTTCCCTACCCCGACAGAAGAAGCACGCCGGCTAAGCAATTTACCCCCTCCTAATCCTTCAGCCAAAGACAACAAAGTAGCGAATAGCGCAGAAGAGCTAACTCAAGAAAAATGGATAGATGCTGAACCATTAGAAAAACACGCAGAAAATAATACTGAAGTTAAGCCTAAAGGCGAAAATCAAGCTACAAAAGATGAAGAATTATTCAATCAAGCACTCAATGGCTCTGCTAATACTGTCGTTAAAAAATCAGATAATGGCTTTTCAATAGAGCCTAATAAGCCTGTTGTTCAGGAATTTGACCCAGATCAAGCAATGCAAGGCAGAGTTCAAGTAGCTGAAAATAATCGCAGTGCGGACATTAAAGAATTAGGCAATAATTAAGGGCTGGATATGAGATATCAGCCCTTTCAAATGTTTACAATTAATTAACCTACCACTTCCCACTCTGGTTCTGCTTCTAATACTTCTCGCACAACAAAGCGTGGTCTTTGACGCACTTCTTGATAAATACGGCCTATGTATTCGCCTGTCACTCCTAAACCCAACAATAAAATACCGATAAGGAAGAAAAGTATGGCAAATAAAGTGAAGACTCCCTCAACTTCTGGGCCGACAATTAAGCGACGAGCAAATAAAAACATTACGAAAAGAAAGCTGAAGAATGAAACCACTACACCTATTAAAGTGATGGCTTGTAAAGGCACTAAAGAAAAGCCAGTGACAAGATCAAAATTATAACGCAGCAAGCTATAAAAATTATAACTAGATTCACCTGCCACCCGTGGCGCATGAGCAATACCTACTTCAGTTGGATTGGTCGCGTAATTTAACGCTAGTGCAGGAATAAAAGTCGTGCTTTCTCCAGTTGAAGCCATAAGATCTACGATATCACGGCGGTAAGCACGCAACATGCAGCCTTCATCTTTCATACGAATTTTAGGCATCATTTTAGCGCGTAACAAATTATGCATCTTTGAAACGAAGCGACGCAACCAATGATCTTGGCGACCTTGGCGATAAGTGTTAACTACATCATGACCCTTTTCCATCGCTTCTACTAATTTTGGAATTTCTTCTGGAGGATTTTGCAAATCAGCATCCATAGTTAGAATAATTTCACCATGAACACGCTCTAAACCAGCCATGATAGCCATGTGTTGTCCAAAATTGCCATTAAACTCAATAACTCTAATCTGGCTAGGGCGACGCTGGTGTAATTCTTTTAAAATTTGGGATGAGCGATCAGTGCTGCCGTCATTTGTTAAGATGATTTCATAAGGCTTATTTAAATTATCTAGAACACCCGTTAAACGACGGTATAATTCTTCTAGATTCTCTTGTTCATTATGAACAGGAATAACCACGCTAATATAAGGCTTCTGAAATGTCATTGTTAGTTCCCATTTTTAAAAGAGCCGCTATTATATAGTGGATAAAATGAGAAATCATTAAGAGAAAAGCTATGGACCAAAAGACTATCCTAAACATCTTTAAGCAGTTTAAGAAAGCCAATCCCAACCCGACTACTGAATTGAAATATCACAGTATTTTTGAATTGCTGATAGCAGTTATCTTATCAGCCCAAGCTACGGATAAGTCCGTCAATATTGCAACTGAAACCCTATTCAAAATTGCTAATACACCAGAAAAAATGCTGGCTATAGGGGAAGAGAAACTAAAAACTTACATTAGAAACATTGGCTTATATAAAACAAAAGCCAAAAATGTTATTCAAGCTTGTAGAATGCTAGTGGAAAACTTCCATTCAAAAGTCCCTTCCACAAGAGAAGAGCTGGAATCTTTACCTGGCGTTGGCCGCAAAACTGCTAATGTCATTTTAAATACCTGTTTTAAGCAACCAGTAATCGCTGTAGATACCCATATCTTTCGTGTTGCACAAAGGATAGGACTCGCTAAGGGTAAAACGCCGCTTGCTATAGAAGAGCAACTCATGAAAATGATCCCAAAGAACTATCTACACGATGCCCACCACTGGTTAATTTTACATGGACGCTACACATGCATTGCCAGGAAACCCAAATGTCCTGAATGTATTATTAACAAATGGTGTGAATTTCCGGATAAAACAGTTTATTAGGCCCCTCATAAAACAAAAATCCCGAAAAGCCACCATTAACTTTTCGGGAGGTTCCCAGTTACGGGATAATTTCTTGCTTTAAGTATAGTCTATCTTAGAAGAAAAGATCGAATTGCACCGTAATGACGTTATCCGATGTACCAAGACCGGTTACAGGTTTTGTCACCCCAGAGCCACTCGCATAAGTAGCACTCGAATAGTTAATATCGTGACGTAATTCAATGCTTTGCAAGGTGTTATGCCAAATTGATGTATTTAGCACAGTACCAAATCGCCTTTCAGGCAACCCTAAAGCTAAAGCTTCTTTGGCTTGGCTATAACCCACACCCCATGAAACCACATAATCTTTTATAGGAAAGGTATAGGCAGCTTCAGTATTAAAGCCCCAAGGTTTAGCGCCTGTTGCATTAAAGCTTAAATCATTAGGGTTAAATGAGGTGGTAACACCGACATATTCAGCAATCAAATCAAAGTGTTCTTTGTAAGATAACCTGCCTCTGACGTTTACTGCAGGAACACGGTGGACAATTTGCTCGTTACCATAAGGAGCAGGACCACCAAAACCGTTAAATTCTGGTTGAGCATTGGTGAACTGCATACCTGTGGAGTCAGCAATATTAGCAAGCCACCCTAATCCAATATCGCCGTTAATGTCTGGATCGTGCCAATCAAATCGATACCCCATGTTCACACCACCGTTATTCACACGGGATGAGCTACTGGCGTGGCTATCACCTCTAAAAGCATACAAAGATGTATAAAAGGCGCTAGGCGTTTGACCCTGATAACCTGCCAAAACGGCACGGGCTTTTGTCCTAGCAAACTTCTTGGTTAAAGGGGAAGAAATGAAAACAGATGAATATGTACCAAAAGGGACAAACATTTGGCCTAGAGTTGCATAATAGGGAGACTTAGCAAAATCACCTAAAATAATAAATCCAGTATTTAAAAAGATACGAGAATCTAAAACTCTAGAATTGGTAACCGTTGGATTGAAACCATTGTCATAACTAAAGGAGAAAAATCCTGAAACCCAAGGGGATGGTGTCAATAAAAAGCCATCTAATTCGGCAGAAGATAAATCAATGTTAGTTGAACTACCATTGCCACCAGCACTACCCGTACCACTTTGTTGGCCGTATTGGGTAAATTGTCCTTGCCCTTCGACATTACCACTCAATAATAAATGAGAATGATGTTCTTCTTCTGGCACACCTCTTGCAACCATGCCTTCATGGGATGCTTTCTTTAATTTTAGTAACGCTACATCAGTATTAATTTTAGGATCGTTAATAATTAAATTACCACCGCTGAATTTAATAGGAACGTTGACATAAGGACCGATTGAAACAAATGATTGCCCAGGGTTATCCCAATCCAAGGGCAAACTTTCAACATAGGTTTCCACTAAACGATCCATGTCTGTGCCATCATCTTGAATGATATGCGATACACCAGGTATAGAAGATGATATAGGCGCAGCTTTTTGGTGAACCTTAGCTTTAGGCTTAACCACATCGTGTTTAGCTTGGTGAACAAAACTTTTTTTCTTATTAAGGTTATCGACTTCTTGTTGTAATTGGATTAACTGCTTCTTTAAAGCTTCTGTTTCATTAGAAACATGTTCTATTTTAGCCTGGTTGTTTTCTAGATTATTGGCCCAAGCAGGTACATTAAGTAATCCCAAAATAGATAAACCCATAAAGAGTTTCTTCATTATAATCTCCCAAATAAGTGAGTTAGGCATCCAGCCAGGGTGGGTTGTTAACGTGGATTTTGATTCACCACGCATCAGAGCAACATTCACTCTCAGCAACCAGCCTTGTCATTGAGATAATGCGTTGGGAAGTTAACCTAGCAAAAAAGCCTTGTTAGTACAAGGCGATACACAGGATTATATTCACCATCAAAAATTTTGACAAATATTAATCAATTTAATATTATATGGTGTTTATTTAACAATTCATGGGTGTATTGTGGCAAAACAAAGTCTAAACTCCTTCCCTGAAAAGAATTTTTATTCTTATGGTCTTCTTTCAGAGGCAGTAGCTGCCAACCATATATCCGATATGGATAAATTTAATTTTCTAGTCACAGCCCATAATAAATTTACTCAAGAATTGGCTGGAGTTAATGAAATTGCTTTACAATTTTTTCGAGACACCTTCAATAAGCAGCTACTTTCTAAAGATGGCTACAATGCTTTTCTACAAAAAAATAAAACATCCCTCACACCTCTTCTATTACATTGGACTTTATTGTTACAGCAAATTATTTTGCTTAAGCGACGAGAAGAAAACTCTTTAGCCAAGCTTACTAT
>CAZXFO010000168.1:0-4873 GCA_964639745.1 uncultured Coxiellaceae bacterium
AACCCGTTACTTATCAATTCGAACAACTTGATATTTCTCCGCAATCATGGCCTTTATCTTCAATATTGGAAAAAGAGGATCGTATTTATGCCTTTGGTTTAACCACCTCGCAGCAAGATGCTGAATCACATTTATTATTAATGGGAACAACCTATCCTGCAGGGCAGGGTGCGGCGCTTGCAGTAGCTTATAATTTTTATCCGCTTCATTCAGTCGGTGAAGGCCACGACACTACTAAAGTCGATCAATGGATCGATAATCAAAAAGCTGTCAAGATTACGGGTCATAGTAAAGGTGCCACTATGGCTATGATTACTGCCGCGCGTCACTCCGATAAAATTACCCAGGCAGATTGTTTGAATCCAACAGCCTTAAGTAGCTCTACGCTAGAACGTCTAAAGCTTATATGGAATAAGCGCACTAAAACCCCTCAAATTAATGTTTATGCACAGGCTGGAGATTGTGTTTTTCAATTAGAGCGGGGCTTTTTAGAAGGTACTAACCTCTATCGCGTTATTCCTAATACTGATAAATCTTCGATGAATTGCGGGGCTCCAGTGCCTCTTCCCAATTTTATTCGTAAAGGATATGAAGCACACATTCATCATTTTTTAGGCCGTAGCAATGCGTTAGTTTTACGTATGTCAGTTGCAACTGAGAATAAATCAAAGTGGCGTGAGTTTCGTAACGATATAAAATATTTGCTGAATTGGTTGCGCTTTCCTCTCGAATTTTTAGAAACAACAGTAACAATTTTGGCGCGTAAGGCTAAAAGATTTTATGCGCGTCATCCTAAAATGATTAAAGCTGCTATTATTGTGGCTTCGTTGATTACCTTGGGAGCTTTAGCTTATTCTGGGCTGTTGCTTCCTGCTGTTGTTCTCTTCGCAAAACCAGCTCTAGCTCAATTAGGTTTAAGTTTAAGCTATGGAGCGGCGTGGGGAATAACCGCTGCTTTAAGTGTTACGGTAAGTTTTTTGATGCCGTATATATTGCAACTAGCAAATAAAATTATTACTGCAGCTGCTAAATTTACCAATACTGCTTTGGGTATTGGTGTTCACTTAACTGCAATAACATTAGGAAGCTTATCTGCGATAAAAATTGGTCTTAAATCACTGTGCAATAATAAGAGCTCAACAGCTCTAATAATGGAGAATTCCGCAGTCAGCTCTCGAGTAATGCCCGCGAGACAAAATGAAGTGGAAAATGCAATTAAATCTGCACGGCGTCAAAGTATAGGAGGAGCGTTCTTTAATCCTGTGCAAGGTGTTACTGAACCGAAAAAAATAGGAAAAGTCTTAGTAAGAAGAAATAGCCTAAGTTAATAATTAGGCCAATCCTGCGTATAGGTGAATTTGTAAGTTAAGCACAAAACCATGTTTCATGCAGTACTCGGCTGCATATTCATGGTTGCGCTGATTCTTTTTCATATCTAGAAGATCGGGTTCCCAAAAGCTTACCACTTCATTAATTTCTGAACGTTCAGCTATTGTTAAGTCTCTACCTTGATCGCGTATGGTTTTAGCACGCTGTGGCTCATTTTTATAAATATTCATGGGGCTTACAAATATAGTTTTTCCTGTGGTTGTAGCCCATTCATGTGCCCAAGTAGGAATTTCACTATAGGGGGAATAGTTTTTATCTTCTGGTGTTGACATGACAAACTTTAAGCAGTTCGCTCGTTCAAGCATTTTAGTATTAGGCTCTAAGTAACGAATAGCTTTGCCATTTTGTTCAAGGCACTTAGGGCTTACTACTAAAGTAGTGCTCTCCGGGAGGTCGGATAATAAAATAATTCCGTTTGACTCTATTTGTGTATATTTGAAATAAGGCCTAACTTTTACTAAAAATGCCGACAAATTGCTTTGCAAGCTAGGTTCACCACCGGTAATGACTAAGACCATATTTTTGGCATGACCTTTTGCCCAAGCTGGCGTTTTCATGTTCTGCTTAGTAAAAAAGTCATCAATGACAATTTGGGATTCAGTAAGCAAATCATTAAAGCTTCTCAAATCACCTGAATCGAAATAGGTATCGCAAAAGGAACAAGCAAGATTGCATTTAGCTAGGCGAATGAAATAAGCAGGCTGGCCACGATATGGTCCTTCGCCTTGGAGAGTGAAGAAACGGCTAGTTACTAAAAGTTCGTCTTTTTTATTATCTTGAAAGAATTTTTTGCCTGTAATTTCATTTTTTCCAAACATAAAGCACCTTATGGAAACTTTTATAGTTAATTATCGGAAGATGATATTTTGATTTTATCAAAGGCTTGCTGGACTCTTAAGAAAGAGCGGCGATGAATCTCACACGGGCCGTGTTGAGTTAAGAAACGTTGATGCTCTTTGGTTGAATAGCCTTTATGTTTAGCGAAATTATAATGAGGAAATTTTACGTGCAAATCTTCCATGATTCTATCGCGGGTTACCTTAGCTATGATTGATGCTGCGCTGATTGTTTTTACTAGGCGATCTCCTTGTACAATGGCTTTCATCGGATATGCACTTTTAGGGCAGCTTCGCCCATCTATCAGTACCATCGAAGGCTTAAGGGATAGAGACTTAATTGCTCGCTCCATAGCTAACATGGTGGCATGAAAAATGTTTAATTGGTCTATTTCTTCGACGCTTGCTATTCCTAAACCAACGGCTAGCGCTTTGTTTTGGATTTTAAAATATAGGTTATCTCGTTGAATTGCGCTAAGAATTTTAGAATCGCGGAGTTTATAGATATTTTGTTTGGGATTAAGGATTACTGCTGCGGCAACAACGGGTCCAGCAAGGGGACCAACACCAGCCTCATCAACACCCGCTATCAGTTCTTTCATATGCTTTTACCCATTTGAATGGGAAATATAGCATTGAATCGCCACAAATTTAACTAATAGATGAAGTGTATTATTTATTAAGGAGTTAGGGGGGGAGGTAAGAAGCTCATCTGGCCCTAATACTTGGCAGAAGTAATAGGGCCATAATGAGAGCAGGTTTTAGCGAGTAAAACCGATAAGTGAGGTGTAGCCAGAACGAGCTCTAGAATTAGTATGCGTGCGTAGGGTAGTTCTAGTACCTGTCTTGGCTCTAGCCTGGGCTTGTTTTTTCTTAGGAGCTGAACGTTTACGTGCGGCAGGCTTACGAGCAGCTTTAGCAGCCTTTAACCCGGTTCTTTTACGGCCAGAAGCTTTTTTACCAGCCTTCTTGCCACGGGTTTTAGTGCCAGCTTTTGCTTTTAAGCGTGTGCCTTTGCGTGCAGTAGCTCTTTTAGGGGCTTTTTTGCCTTTTTTACGAGACTTGGATAAGCCCATTGCACCAGCTAGTTTTTTTGCTTTTGCTTTAATGCTACGAACTGTAGTTCCTTTTTTTGCTGTTTTAGCTTTACCAGCTTTACGTTTCTTAACGGCCATTGTTAAAACTCCTAGGATGAGTAGAAGATTTAATATTAGCAAAAAAAAGTACAATTCCATATTGGGGTTAATACTGATTAAGGTACGTGGTTTTGCTTTTCACGCTATACTGTTATAACAAATGGCAACTACATAAGGATTATAAAATGGAGATGCTAAACAAGCCCCGAGGCAATTTATCAATTCAAATTACAGCAATGCCGGCTGATACTAACGGCAATGGCGACATATTTGGTGGTTGGCTAGTGTCCCATATGGACTTGGCTGGAAGTTGTGAAGCTTCGCTTCGATCACGCACCCGGGTAGTGACAGTTGCAATTAATTCAATGACTTTCATTAGACCAGTAAGCGTTGGTGACATTGTGTGTTGTTACACAGAACTGTTGAAAGTAGGGCGCACCTCTATGCAAATAAACATAGAAGTCTGGACAATGTCGCTGCGGCGAGAAGATAAATTGAAAGTGGCTGAAGGGATTTTTACCTATGTAGCCATTGATGACCAGGGTAAGCCTCAGCCAGTAGATAAAGGTTTAACGTAAATCACGGTCCCGACTGAAAACTATGTTTATAAGTAGGGAATTTGCTTATAGGTTGCTTTTTACCAAAATAAACATCTTCCATTTGGACTTTATGATCTACTTGCGGTAAAAGTGCCTGAATAAAGCCGTGTCTAAGGAGATAGCCTATAACGGATAAAATGCTGGTGTCGGGGTCATCTATTTCCCCAGAAATATTGATTTGTGTCGCTACTGTTTTCTGTTGAGAGTTTTCAACCACTGCTGCAACTACACCTGCAGCAGCATCAACAATAGCTTCAATGGGATTGCCATTTTGCGGACTCCCAATTTTTAAGTCTTTAATGAAAGGCTTGATGTAACCTTTTATCAGCCCATTTGCAGCAGCAGATTCAAGGTACATACTGAATTTTCCTCCTTTAACATCTACCATAGAATAATGCTTTAAAAAATTGTGAACACTCGCTACAGGTAAATTTGTTAATTTAGCATCTATCTTAAAGGTAGGCTGCTTCTTGAAAGGGTCAAATTTACCGTTAAAAACTACATTACCGCCGCCCGATGCTTTGCCACTAAAGCTAAAGCTTGATGATAACAAGCTTGCATCATGGATAGCTTTTTGCATGTTTTGCACGCTTAGTTCGGCTTGGTTAACAAAAATATTGAAGGGAGGATTTCCCTTAATGCTGCTAAAACTAATTTCAGCACTATGAGCATCAAAACGATTTATATTGAGTGGGTATAGGCCTTTAACAACGTCTAGCCATTGGTTGCTTATGCTGACTTGTTGATCTTTGCTTGACCCATCAGTTATGAAGTTAATTTTGGGTTTTTGTGTGGTGATTTTTGCTAAAAGCTTGCCTCGAAGTAGGGCCTTCCAATCAATAGCAAATTTTATTGATTCAGCTTCATAAAATGGAGTGGGCAGCTTGGCTGCTTTTTTCCAAAGCTGGATGTT
>CAZXFO010000169.1:0-11723 GCA_964639745.1 uncultured Coxiellaceae bacterium
TAAATAACAAAGAGCTTATAAGCAGTTGTTTTTTGAGGAAAAACGATGCTCAGCGACCATTCAAAAAATGAGAAAAATGATAGTGAAGAATGGGTTGAGCCCATCCTTTATTATTTTCCGCCTGATGAAACGTTTTTCGGGCACGTGGCAATTGGCGGCTTACCTAAGTTTAGCAATAGCGCTTATTTAACATATTTAAGCTATGGGAAGGGCGATAAAAAAATTGAGTTGATACCAGAGGGCGAAGCTCAAACTCTCCGGTCAGAAACAGCCTATTACTGTAAAAAAAATAACAAGCCCATTGAGCTTCGTCTTCCTCCCTGTCCCAAAAAAGATCTACGAAAAGCTCAAAAACAATTTGGAGAAAAAAATTGTCGTGATTATGATTTTATAAATAACAATTGCGCGCATGCTGTTTGTTCTTTTATGCAAACAGCCGGCTACCTAAAACCAAATCAAGCTCCTAAAGACCCAAGGCCGGTTGCAATAGCTAGCTTAGCAGTGAAGATAATTGAAAAGTTCTATAAAGAACAAAGAACACAAATTAAAAATAACCCGGCATTATCTAATATAGAAAAAATCGCTGAAATTTTGATTAATGAAGCATGGCGGCTTAAGTATCAAATTCATAACCAAGCACAATCAATAAAGAATGCTGCGCTTATTCAAAGCTTAGCAACATTAACGGTGGAATATTCTAACCAGTTTGACCCCAGCGTAGCTGGAAAACAACGAGCTTGTGAAGACTATTTAAAAGAATTTATTGAAACTGCAAGAAAGGTAGATAAAAAAACAGCGGCACATTTAGCCGAAGCTTTGGAATTGTTTGAATTTGGTAATTTTCTTTCGACAGAAAAAAACAGCAATCATCCAGAGTTTCTCCGTGAGCTGCAAAAAGAAATATGCCTAAATGCAGTAAAAGGTAATAAATCCACTTCGGCTGCGCGACTAGGGGAGGTCGAAGTAGAGCGGCCATTACTAAAAGGTGAGCAAATGCTCCCGCGCATGAAAGAAATAGTAAAAAATGCTAAGCAGGAAATATTAATTTCGGGTTATAAAATAGATAAAGATTCCGATGGCGAAAAAGATTTAATTGAAGCATTGGAACATCTCAACAACCAACCTATTCAAGGCAACAAAATCAGAGTTTGTATTTTAATTAATAAAAAAAATGGACCTGCTAGTTTTTTCACTAAGCCAACACCGAGTAATAGCTTTAGAGAAGGGTTAATCAATATTAAAAATCTGGATATTCAATATGTAGAACATCAACATTCTGGTTTTGGCTCTTATCATCAAAAGCAAATACTGGTAGATGGCACAACAGCTATATTATCAAGTTCTGATCTAATGAAACGCAATGACTACAAAGATAAAACAGCTCGCTGGGTGGACATGTCATCTATCTTAAAAGGTGAAACATTTGTAGGTTATTTACGTGATGATTTCAGGCAAGCTTGGGATTCTAGTTATTCTAAGTCTCAAGGCTTTATTAAAGCTGCAATTCCGACCCAACTTAATCAGCCTATAAAACTCGCCCCTGCGCCAGAGAAAGTGCCGGCCTTGTTTCTTTCAAAAAAAGCGGAGGGCAATGTGTTAGCGCGTAATCATCTTTCACCTTACGCAGTTGCAGTAATAAAAGCTATTAACATAGCAAAAAAAGAAATTAACGTGATGACGCCTAATCTAAATAATCCTCAAATAATAACAGCACTCGTAAACGCCGTACGCCGAGGAGTAAAGGTTAACATTGTCATGGCCAAAAATATGAATGACCGTAATGAACGACTTCCTTTTGCTGGAGGTACGAATCAAACTGGCGTGCAAACTTTATATAATGCACTAGATAAAAACTATTTGAATTTAGAAGTGCGCTGGGTCAAAGATAATAATGGCTCCATTATTCAAGGTGATCTTAAAAACTCCAACATGCTTCATGCACGCATGGTTACTGTTGACGAAGAGATTGTATTAGCTGGGAGTTCGGTTATGGATCAGCAATCAATCTATCATTCAAGAGAGTCTGATGTTGTTATACAATCTAAAAAGACCGCCAAATTATATTTAGAAAACATATTTTTGCCCGTATTCAATAATGCCGTAAATATTTTTAATGATCCATTAAACGTTATAAAAGCAGCCGGGCCTGTTGTTGGCTTTAGCAGTAATAAAGCAGCTAGTTATACACCGCTAACCCCCACTATAGTAAACCCGCAGTGGCAATCAACACCCGATGCCAATATCTTGTTTAGGTTGTTTAATAAGGAAGATGAACAAAATGCGTTACAGGAATTGGTTAATTTTCTTGAAAAGCCTATAACATTAATTAGTGAGGCACCTAACGCTAATATTGATAGTTTACCCAAAGATACAGTTCGTGTTAGTTGCTTTAAAAACCAAGATACCTCCTTTGGACTAATTGAAAATTGGGTTAAGCCGCAAGAAATCACCTCACGGCTAATTATGCCGAGCACTTTTAAAGTTAATGAAGAAGAAATGCGGCTTATGGGCCTCATTCACCAACAAGTTCAACAAGCAATGAAAACTTTAGCAGTTAATGATAATGAGACGCTGAAATTAACGCTCTATTCTTTCTCTGTAGATGATATTGTACACAGCGGAAAATTAGATAATTACGAAAAAGCTTATATTAAATATTGCTTAGAGCATAACCTAGAATGCCAAGATAAAAATAATAACTTATTATCAAAATCGACATTGGAAGAGTTATTAGGTAACAAGCAAAATACGCATACCTTCGGCATTTAACTCAAAGTGATTACACCAGAATAAACTCGAGCAGCAGGTCCTGTTAAAAATACGGGATTATCACCACCTAACCATTCTACGCCCAGTTTCCCCTGAGCTACATTGACTTCAACCTTGTTATCTAGCCAACCGTTTGCGATTCCGGCGATAACCGCAGCACAGGCATTACTGCCACAAGCTTGAGTTTCACCCGCGCCACGTTCAAGAGTACGTAGATTAATAGCAGTACGGCTTAACACTTCTATACAACCCACATTACCGCCTTCCGTGAAAGCAGCGTGGCTCGCAATACGCTTTCCCCAAGCTGTTACTGGTATATCCTTCACAGTATCAACACGCTGAATAGCATGCGGATTTCCTAAAGATAATATCGTAAGCTTAGCAATAAGAGAGCCATCCATCATGGCATTGATTGGGTCTTTTTTTAATTGCGGAACACCCATATTAATACAGATATTGTCATAATTTTTTATATCAGCAGTGATGATACCTGCCTCTGTCTCTATGGTGATATGTTTTTTCTTAACAAGAGTTTCTTCGTGGACAAAGCGTGCAATACAGCGCATACCATTACCGCATTGCTCAGCCTTACTACCATCAGCATTAAAAATCTGGCAACTCACATCAGCCACAGCTGAAGGCTCAACTAATAACAATTGATCGAAGCCAATACCCGTATGTCGGTCAGCCCAGCGAGCAACTGGTAGTTTATTCGGAAGGCTTTGGCGCAAGCTATCCATAACGACGAAGTCATTACCTAAACCATGCATTTTGCAGAATAATAAGGTCTTCACGTATTTTTTTCAGAAGCCTTTTGCTCCTGCTCCGGAAGATAAAGCGCACCATACTGCCCGCAAGCAGTTAGTGTAAATATAAATACCATGAGGAAAAAGAATCGTAACATTATTAATTATTAGCTTTTATATCACGATAATGCAAGATTAAGCTTTCAGTAGAAGAGTCATGGGTACTTTTAACAGGTTCATCTTGTATTGCGTTTAATACGGAGGGAAGGATATTTTTCCCTAGCTCAACGCCCCACTGGTCGAAAGGATTAACATTCCAAATAACACTTTGCACAAATACTTTATGTTCATATAAAGCTAATAAAGAACCTAAGTTGTACGGTGATATTTTTTTCATAAAAAGAATATTACTAGGGCGGTTCCCCGGAATAGCCTTATGTTTAGCAAGTTCGCTCAATGCTGCAGAATGATTAGAATCTCCCTGGCAAAATTCCTCTGCTTCTTTGCCATGCATCAAAGCACGTGCCTGGCTTAAAGCATTGGCAACCAAAAGATCCTGTGTTTCGCCACCATTGGGTTTTTGACCTACCACAATAAAATCTACGGGAACTAAGTGAGTTCCTTGATGCAGTAGTTGATGGAACGCGTGCTGTCCATGAATACCTAGTTCACCCCAAATTATAGCTCCGATAGTGTAGCTAGCTTCATGTCCAGCATGAGTAATACGCTTACCATTACTTTCCATATCGAGCTGCTGCAGATACGCACGCAAATGTTTAAGCGTATAGTCATAAGGAATAATGGCATGCGTGCTTGCATCAAAGAAATTAATATACCAAATGCTCAAAAGCCCCATGAGTACTGGAATATTCTGGTTTAGCGGCGCTTGTAGGAAATGTTGATCAGCTTGGTAGGCACCCGCTAAAAATTCTCGGAATTGCTTCATCCCAATTTGTAGTGCCAGCGGCAAACCGATAGCAGACCATACTGAATAACGACCGCCAACCCAATCCCAGATAGGGAAAATATTCTCTTCACTAATACCCCATTCTTTAGCTTTTTCTTTTTTGGCAGTAACCGCTACAAAATGTTCTTTTAACAAAATGCTTTCATCTACATTTAATCGGCTTTGCAACCAGCCTAAGCAACTCTTGGCATTAACCAGTGTTTCAATAGTGGTAAAAGATTTCGAAGAAACTATAAACAAAGTTCTTTCTGGATCTATCTGGTGTAATGTTTCTGTTAAAGAAGAACTATCAACATCCGCAATAAAATGAAAATTCAAATCGCTTATAGAATAGTGTGCTAAGGCATGTGTAGCGAGCTGGGGGCCTACATGCGACCCGCCTATGCCAATATTGACGATGTCACGAATTATCTTGCCAGTTACACCACGCTTTTTACCTTGGTGGATACTATGCACCAAAGAGTCCATTTGTTTGAGCGCTATATGTACTAAAGGAATAATATTTTCGCCGTTTACTGTAATAGTAGCATCGGATGGATAACGTAAAGCCATATGTAACGCCGGTCTAGCTTCAGTAGTATTTAGTACTTCCGCAGAAAATAAAGCACGAATTTTTGCTGGAAGACCCGCGCAAACTGCTAAGTTATTTAATAAGGTGATAGTTTCCGTGGTAATTCGATTTTTAGAATAATCAAAAAGAATGTCGCCCAAAGAAATGGAAAAGCGTGAAAAACGCTTGGCATCCTCAAAAAACCAATCTCGCATTCTTTGTTCTTTAATGGCATGGTGATGAGCTTCAAGCGCTAGCCATTCGGGTGATGTTGTTAACACGTAAATCCTTTGGGTGGGGGTTAAACTGGAGGTCATTTTTAAATAAATTACCGGGGGAGTCAACTTATATGCAAAGCTTTGCTGGATAAGCTTTTGGCGTATAACTAGCCAGATCGATAAAATTTGAGCTAAGTTCACTTAATAAGTTACCAAACTCCTGCTGAGTTCTTGCTAGAAGGCTGTGGGGCGGCATCTCGGAGTAAGTCTGCCTCAACGCTATTAACCACAAAAACCTCTTATTATACAAGAAGTTACCTAATTGAAAAACCAACCAACTTAAGGTATAATAGGCTTCTTTTTATACACATAACTAATAAACAAAGAGGACCAAGTCATGTTAAAACGAATTCTAGTAGCTGGTGCAGCATTAGCTTTAACTTCAGGCGTAGCATTCGCAGGCGTACCCTATATCGGCGCAAGCGTAGGTGAAATAACTAACACTACTGATACCTCGAACAAAAATTTTCGTGGTCTTCCCTTAATGTTGCATGCCGGTTACGGATCATTGCTTTCTCCTAACCTATATTTAGCTGCAGAATTATTTGGCACCCTTGGCAGCGCTACTTTGAATGATAATGGCCTAAAAACTACTTATGGCTATGGCGCAAGCTTAATACCTGGTGTTTTGTTAGGTGACCATACTATGACCTACGTCCGCGCTGGTGTTGTCCGCTCTCGCTTTACTGCTTCAGGTACTCCTAACCGTGATGTTAATGGTGGTCAATTAGGTTTAGGTATGCAAATTGGTATGACTCAAAGCTTAGATCTTCGTGGTGAATATACCTACACAGCTTATCAAACCTTCAGCGGTATTTCTGCTCCTCGTCAAGATCAGTTCACTCTTGGTCTCATTTACAAGTTTGACTAAAACACATCTAGCTCTTTCTCCTCTCAGGGAGAAAGAGCTAATGGTTAGGTGAGCATACCTCTTAGGAATTAAGTTATTCGGAAGGAGTCGAATCTTGATTACAAACCCACGATTAGGTTTATTAAAAATGTTATTTGCCGTTTTTCTTTTCTCAACCTTGACCACCTTAGCATTTGCCGCTTTTCCGCCACCTGCTGGCTGGTATATTGAAGGTAATGGTGGCTATTCAACCGTCTCCAGTAAAAGTTATGGCGCACCTAATGTAAGACGCTCAGGAATGGGCTGGAACCTTAACTTGGGTTACAAGCTAACGAATTTCTTTGCTGCAGAAGCAGGGTATACGCATTACTTTCCTACCCGCGTCTATAACGGACCTAAAATAGGACAAGATAATCATTATTCTTATGATTTGGCTGCGAAGGCTATGTTGCCAATTTCAGATTCAAGCGTAAACATATTTGGCAAACTTGGACTTGCCAGAGTACATTCAGATCTCAATATTACTAATAACAGTTTGGCTTCCGGGTTAAATCTAACAACTGGGGCAAGAAACGTAACCGGTTTATATATGGCTCTGGGTATGGAATATTATTTTGCACCCAGCATCGCTGCTAATATTCAATGGGCAAGGGCTCATGGCGATAGCCAGACCGGCGACCTCAATCTTTATGCAGCAGGTTTATCCTATAATTTTGGCTAAGACCTAAGCTAAAATTGTTTTTGCTTTTTCACCCGCTCTTTCTTGAACCAATTTTGGCAACAAATATCCCGGCAGCTCATGAGAGAGCTGCTGGTATAATGCTTTAGCCATTTCAAGCGGTAAATCGAAATGCGCAGCGCCTTGTACCTTATCCAGCACATGCAGATAATAAGGCTGAACATCGGCATCAAATAGTGACTCACTTAATTCTTTTAATACTGCCACATTATCATTAACGCCTTTTAACAACACAGTTTGGTTCAGCAATAAAACATTGGCCGCTTTTAGGGCTTGCATGGCTTTTTTTACATCTTGGTTAATTTCTCGAGGATGATTGCAATGGATCACAAGAATTGCTCGCTGCTTAAGAGAACCCATCCAATCGACAAAATCAGACGTTATTCTTTCTGGCAAAACCACAGGCATACGACTATGAATGCGCAATCGCTTAATTTGAGGTAATTCATTCAGTTTATCTGAAAAGTTTTTCAAAACAGTGTCATTCATTACCAAGGGATCGCCACCGCTTAAAATAACCTCATTAATATCGGCATCATTTTTTATATATTCAAACAGAGGTGCCCATTGCTTAGAACCAGGTGTATTTTCCTCATAGGGAAAATGCCGGCGGAAACAATAACGACAATTTACCGCGCAGGTGCCAGTCAGAGTAAAAAGCACCCGACTTTTATATTTGTGTAAAAGACCTGATATGGGGTTAACTGCTTTTTCTTGGAGAGGATCGTAGCTAAAACCGGCTACTTGCTGCTCTTCAGCCATTGCTGGCAGAACTTGCAATAACAATGGGTCGTTGACATCACCTTTACGCATGCGTGCGGCATAGCTACGCGGTATTTTCAAAGAAAATTGGCGCATGCCCAAAGCCGAAATTCCCAATTGTTCGGGCACGAGCTCGAGCACTCGACCCAGTTCTTCAGGGGTATCAATGGCGTGGATAAGCTCCAGCTGCCAGTCTTGTTTTTTTACAGTTAAAGAATTCATGGTGGCTGATTATGCCTCCCTGGCGCTTTTAACGCAAAGTGATTATGATAGGGCGATTTAAATCTGGAGTATTGCCAATGTCAGTTTTGGGGATGAATGAAATCCGCGTGGGCTCAAAAGTCATCGTTGATGGTGATCCATGCGTTGTATTAGAAAACGAATACGTTAAGCCAGGAAAAGGCCAAGCTTTTAACCGAGTTAAGATTAGAAACCTTAAAACTGGGCGAGTAATAGAAAGAACCTATAAGTCTAATGATTCCTTAGATGCTGCCGATGTTTCAGATGTTGAAGCCCAATATATGTATAACGACGGTACACTGTGGCATTTTATGTGTCAGGAAACCTTCGAACAATATGCCGTTAATGAAGCACAAGTTGGTGATGCGGCCCAATGGCTAAAAGACCAGACTCCATGTGTTTTAACCGTTTGGAATGGCCAGCCTATTTTAGTTGCTCCGCCCATTTTTGTGAGCTTAAAAGTGGTTGAAACTGACCCTGGCATCCGTGGCGATACCTCAGGTGGTGGTAGCAAACCTGCCAAACTTGAAACCGGCGCTGTCATCCGCGTTCCTTTATTTATCTCAGAAGGAGATATACTTAAAGTCGACACGCGTACTGGCGAATACGTCTCTCGCGTCAAAGAATAAGTTGCGTTTAACAGCGTGTCTACATGGCACGCTTTAATTTAATGTTAAATATGTCTTGGCAACCCACAGCCTCTATAGCAACACTTCAACGACGCGCTGAAATTTTAGCTCGCATTCGCCGTTTTTTTGCCGAAAGAAACGTACTTGAAGTTGAAACTCCATTACTATCGTCTGCGGGCGTTAGCGACATTTACCTCAACAACATCACGGCGTCCATTAAAGATAAAACCTATTACTTACAAACATCGCCAGAGTACGCGATGAAAAGACTGATATGTGCAGGTAGCGGCTCCATCTATCAAATCTGCAAAGCATTCCGACAAG
This sequence comes from uncultured Coxiellaceae bacterium, assembly GCA_964639745.1. Taxonomy (GTDB): domain Bacteria; phylum Pseudomonadota; class Gammaproteobacteria; order DSM-16500; family DSM-16500; genus JABDGC01. The sequence continues at coordinate 8,855 of CAZXFO010000169.1, forward strand.
ATGAAGTCAGTAAATTGCATAATCCTGAGTTTACCATGATCGAATGGTACCGAATGGGCATGGATCACCACGCTTTAATGGATGAAGTCGCCGAGCTTTTGCAGCTAGTACTAAACTGTGAAACAGTTGAGCGCTACACATATAAAACGGTTTTCCAAAAGTATTTAAACATAGATCCACATGAAGCAGATATTCAGCAATTAAAGCTTTTAAGTAAAGACATCGGGTTTTCGGGTGAGTTAGATAAAGATGGTTGGTTACAACTTTTGATGGGGCACACCATTGAGCCCGAGTTAGGCAAAGATAATCCAGTAATGATTTATGATTTTCCTGCTAGCCAAGCTGCTCTAGCCAAAATCAGAAATGAAACACCGCCTGTCGCTTCTCGATTTGAGATTTATTATAAAGGCATTGAACTGGGAAATGGTTTTCATGAATTACAAGATGCTAAAGAACAACGTGCTCGTTTTGAAAAAGATTTAGCTGAGCGAAAAAAACGCGAGTTACCATCTGTACCTTTAGATGAGCATTTTTTAAAAGCATTAGAGCACGGGTTGCCTGACTGTTCTGGTGTTGCAGTTGGCATAGACCGGTTGATTATGCTGGCTTTAAACGAAATTCAGATAAGCAAAATTATGAGTTTCGATTTTGATCACTCATCTTAAGTGTCCTGTTATAAAAGCTGTCTCCCCGCAAAATTCCCGTTCACGTATTTGAGAAGCGCGGTGGTTTTACACAGGAATTTCTTGCGGGGAGACAGCTACCATAGAAGATGATTGCTCGTAATACAGACTAAACGGACAGAAGTGGGCATGAGCTGGAATGACAAGGAGTACTTATAGCGAATATTACTTTAACCGTTCTTGAGCCATAGTTTTAGTAATGTGTGCCGTCGGCATATTTTCAACTTTGGAACGCTCGAAAATTTCCAGTAAGGTATAGTAAATATTATTTATATTCTCTTTAGCTTTTTCTTTATCACCACGATTGTAGAGAGTAGAGGCTTGAATTAAACCGCCAGCATTAATGACAAAATCAGGCGCATAAAGAATACCACGTTCAAACATGGCCTTGCCAAATTGCATATTCGCTAATTGATTATTGGCTGAACCCGCCACAATTTTGGCCTTTAAACGTTTAATGGTGTTAAGTGTCAAAATAGAACCTAAAGCGCATGGAGCAAATACATCAACTGGAGCATCGTATATCTCCTCGGGCAACACCACTTTAGCATCAAATTCTTTGGCACAGAGTTGCAGTAAATCTTGGTTAACGTCACAAGCCGTTAATTTCACACCTAATTGATGTAATTGTTTGGCTAATTGATAGCCGACATGACCGACACCCTGAATAGCAACGCTTAAACCTTCAATACTGTCTCTACCTAGTTTGTATTTTGCTGCAGCCTCAATACCCCGACGCACGCCTAAAGCGGTATAAGGAGCAGGGTCGCCATCGGCTGTTGTACAACTTACAAAACGAGAATAGCGAGCCACAACATCCATGTCAGCAGGTTCTGTGCCACTATCTACGGCGGTAATATAACTACCATTAAGTTCATTCACGAATTCGGCAAATTTAGCAAAATAAGCTTCACGATCATGGATCACAGCTGGCTTGATGAGGACGGCTTTTGCGCCCCCATGCGGTAAGTTGCTGATGGCTGCTTTCATCGCCATCATATAAGCCAAGCGCAAAGCATCTTCCATGGCCTTGGCTGTCGTTGTGTAATGCACCATACGGCAACCGCCTAAAGCGGGCCCTAGCTTGGTATTATGCACAGCGATAATAGCTTTTAAGCCCGTCTCTTGGTCGAACTTAACATGGAAATGGCCAAAACCTAATAAATTGGCGTAACGGAATAAAATATCGTTGGAATCGTGACGGCGGTTTGTTATTTTTCTATGCTTTGCGGTATCCACAAGAATGCCCCTAGATATCCATCTTTAAATAAACTTACAGCGCATTATCTTCATGACAGCTTACCAGCCTGGCGACAACTAGGCTGGAGGCAAGTTTATTTAGTACGTTTTCTGATTTGTTGAATAGCGCGAATTTGAGCGATGGCTTCAGCCAATTCAGAGGTAGCAGCAGCAAAATCAATTTCAGAACCTTTCTCAGCTAACTTTCTTTCAGCTGCCGCTTTAGCTTCTAAGGCTGCTGCTTCATCAATGTCACGAGCACGAATGACAGTGTCTGAAAGAACGGTGATAGCAAAGGGCTGCACTTCTAACATACCGCCATTAATAAAAAACACTTCTTCGCTTTTGTCAGACAAAATAGCGCGAATATTGCCGGGTTTAAGCATCGATAATAATTGCGCATGACCTGGATAAATACCAAGCTCACCCATTTCAGCGGTAATAAAAGTCGCTTCAACAACTTGAGAAAAAATTTCTTTTTCAGCACTTACAATATCAAGACGCATCGTTGCAGTCATTTTACTTTACCTCTTTCTGCATCACCCCTTAGGGTGATGCTAGACGCTACATTATTGCATGGTTTTCGCTTTTTCGATCGCTTCTTCAATGGTTCCGACCATGTAGAAGGCTTGTTCCGGCAAGTGATCATATTCACCATCGACAATGCCACGGAAGCTGCGAATGGTTTCTTTAATCGGTACGTAACGACCAGGAGTACCGGTAAAGACTTCAGCCACAAAGAACGGCTGAGATAAGAATTTCTGAATCTTACGAGCACGCATAACGGTCAATTTATCTTCTTCAGACAATTCATCCATACCTAAGATCGCGATCAAGTCTTTCAATTCTTTATAACGTTGTAAGGTCTTACGAACGGCTTGCGCAGTATCGTAGTGCTCTTGGCCAACGATCAAAGGATCTAACTGGCGACTGGAAGAGTCGAGTGG
>CAZXFO010000170.1:0-6892 GCA_964639745.1 uncultured Coxiellaceae bacterium
CTTATCATGTCTAAAGCACTTTCAGTTCAAAAGCTAACCAAAACTTATTCTAACGGTTACACCGCGTTGAAGGGCATAGATTTAGAAGTTGCCGAGGGTGATTTCTTCGCGCTCCTTGGCCAAAATGGCGCTGGAAAATCCACCACTATAGGTATCATTTCTTCATTAATAAATAAGACATCAGGAAAAGTGAGTATCTTCGGCCACGATATGGATCTCGAGACAGCTAAGGCAAAGTCTCTAATTGGTGTTATGCCTCAAGAAATTAACCTTACTTTATTTGAGAAAGTAATCCATATTTTAATTTACCAAGCTGGTTATTATGGCATTTCAAGGAAAGTAGCTTGTGACAGAGCTGAACAATATTTGCATGAAACGGGCTTGTGGGACATGCGTAATCATGCTGCAATTCAACTATCAGGAGGAATGAAACGACGCCTCATGATAGCTCGAGCCATGATGAGCAATCCTAAACTGCTTATCTTGGATGAGCCTACAGCAGGAGTTGATATTGAATTACGTCATTCTCTCTGGCGCTTTTTAACCCGTCTAAATCAAGCAGGCACTACCATTATTCTAACCACTCACTACTTAGAAGAAGCTGAACATCTCTGCAAAAATGTTGCTATCATCGACCATGGTGAGATTATAGAAAATGCTCCCATTAAATCTTTAATAAACAGAATCAACGTGCAAACATTAGTTCTTGACGTAGACCAGCCCATAACGACACCTACTAAGCTGGATGGTTATCAGCTACAACAAATAGACCATTTTAGTTTTGAAGCTAAAATCGAACCAGGACAATCAATCAATGAATTATTCAGCTTACTTAATCAAAGCAATATCAAAATAATTAGCATGAGGAATAAAACTAATCGCCTTGAAGAGCTATTCATTCATCTGATCAACCAAAATAAAAAGCAATAGGATACAACATGGATCAACAAATAGGCCTCTACCCTAATCTCATCGCCTTATTGACTATCGTGCGCAAGGAAATAACACGCTTTATGCGCATCTGGCCCCAAACCTTATTTCCGCCTGTCATTACTATGAGCCTCTATTTTTTAATTTTTGGCAAGTTCATTGGTTCTCAGATTAGCCACATTGAAGGTTATTCTTATATCCAATATATAACTCCAGGATTAGTTTTGATGGCCATCATGACAAACGCATATGCCAACACTTCCTCTTCTCTATTTTTGGCAAAATTTAATAAAAGCATTGAAGAAATGCTGGTCACGCCAATGTCAAATTTAGTTATCTTACTAGGCTATGTAATAGGCGGCACAATCCGAGGCTTATTGATTGGCATTATTGTATTGATTATCAGCTTCTTATTTACCCACGTCCCATTTAAACATCTATTTACGACACTCATGATGGCTTTTTTCTCAGCTTCCGTTTTTTCGCTTGGAGGCTTTATTAACGGCATTTATGCTAAACGTTTTGATGATATTTCGTTTGTGCCCACCTTTGTTTTAACGCCGCTTACCTACCTAGGCGGTGTTTTCTATTCAATTGAACAACTACCCCCACCTTGGCATCAGTTATCGACTCTAAACCCAATCTTCAATATGGTAGATACCTTTAGATATGGCATTTTAGGTATTTCTGATTCGACCATATTTTATGGTTTTAGTGTCGTCATAATTTTATTTACGATATTGTTTGCCTGGGCTTGGTTATTATTGTGGAAAGGCATTGGAATCAAAGCTTAATAGATAAATAAAAAAGAATTAATCAACAATATGCTTATTAATTGTTCTTTTAATAACTTTTATCATAGTAACCATTGACCATGCCATTGTCTTTACATAGAATTTATTTGGGATTTTAAAAAAGGAACTTAACATGAAAATGAACGTACTCAAGGGACTTGCTCTATTAACCATGTCATTAATCAGTATGGAAGTTTTTGCAGATGCTGATGTTGGCGCCAATACTGCTGCCAGCACCAGTACAGAAGTTAGCGCTCCATCCACCGATGCTAACAGCACAGCTGCTACAACCACCACCACTGACGACAGCACTACAACTACTACAACTACAAAGTCAGACACTAAAGCGAAAGCTAAGAAAAATTCTGACAAAACTGCAACTCAACAATAAGTTGTAACATTATAAAAAGGGGCGAAAGCCCCTTTTTATTTTTGAATCACCTTTACATTTCCACTGATTGTTTTTATCTCAATGGTATCGCTGCCATCCCTATCTAGTGGCTTTTCAATGCTTCCTGATCCACTAATCGCTTTAAATTTACCGTGAAAGTCTTTAGGTAAAAGACAATAAATCTTTCCAGAGTCAGTTTCTAAATCAGCATAATGTACAAACCCTTCCCAACGGATATTACCGCTTACGGAGTTTATTATTGCCTCTCTCATACTCATTCGAGCAGCAAGGAAACTCCCAGAAGTATTTTTTATGTTAGCTGTGTTAATCAGCATATTATCAAATCTAATAGCTCCAGTATTTGTGTTAATACTTACAGCATACATATTTGAATCTTGTATAAATAATTTGCCGGCATTTAAATTAATTTTTGCTTCATTGGCTTGTGTTTGCTTCAACTCGACTTTGCCTTTCTTGGCTGCGATAGATAATGCATTAACACGTATCTTATCAAATGTAGCATTTAAAGCATTTTCAGCTTCTAGTTGTATAAATTTTAACTTTTTAGGTAAAACAATAACGAGCTCAGAGCGAGCGCTAGATTTATTATTTATTACCAATGACTTTCTAAACCTATTTATTTGAATAGAATTTGCGTCAAAACTAATCTTGGTTGATGGCAACGAGGAACCCTTGATTAATACCCTTTGATTATCCGTGTGTATTTGAATTCGCTCGATCCCAGAAAAACTTATTTCTCTGCGATTTTGGCTATCAGGCAACCAAAGAGTAAAAATGTGATGAATCGAATCACACCAAGTTTCGCTATTTTTTAAAAGCCCAACCAACACTGACAAAGCGACAACAGCTACCAGAAAAAGCTTCATGATCCTATTCAGCTTCATACTTGCTCCTTGCAGATCATCCTATCTGTTATGAAGCAGCAAGAATATTCACTTGTGGCTCTATTTGAAATAATAAATTTTTCAATTCTATTAAAGAAGAGACTTGATAATGAGGCACAATTTCTTTTGCGAGCGGTCTTTTATTACTATTTAACCAGCAGGCATCAATACCAGCATTAATAGCACCCAAAATATCACATTCAGGGTTATCACCCACCATTAAAACTTGGTTACGCTCAGGCATACCCATTTTTTCTAGTGCATGTTCAAAAATGCCAGGCTGTGGTTTAGGAATACCTACTTGCTCTGATATAACCACTACATCAAAATGATCCTTCAAGCCGGTACGCTCAAGCCTTGCGTGTTGCATATAGGTAAAACCATTTGTGATGACTCCCAACTTGGTTTTGCCTCGCAGCGCATTCAGAAGAGGTATAGCTCCATCAAGTGGCTTGGTAATCTCTGCCATAGCATTTTGAAATGCTTCAATTAAATGATCGGCTGGAATTTGCAGCTTAGCTGCCCATGATTTAAACCGATCGTATTGCAGTTGTTGTGAAGTAATTTTACAGTTTTGGTAATCTACCCATAACGATTTATTGATTGTTTCATATGCTTCAAAATCTGGTTGAGAGAATTCAAAACCAAGACGTGTTAAAGCAAGTTTAAGGCCGCTAAACGAATCAAAATGAAACAAGGTTTCATCAATATCAAACAAAATCCATTCATAAGCTTTCATAGGCTTCATGAGTAACCTCACTCTTAAATTTACAATAGGAATAAATTAATAAAGGAATTGGACATAATTATTCTGGCTAAGCTACGGGTTGGTTGCTGGGGTCGGTAGGTTTTCTAGGTTGATCACTCGGAGTATCAATTCCAGGGATTTTGGGTTGATCAGACTTTCTTTCTGTCTCGGTATGCTCATGTGACATCCCTTTGTGAGAAAGATTATCCATATTACCCTCCTACTACGCTACATCTATATATTGTAACTCGTTTGTTGGCCAATCTTTATTTAAATAATATATTAATTATCAGTATGATAAACCAAGCATTGCCACTTTATTGCTGAAAGATACTAATTGAACTACAATTGCGCAAACTTAAACTTTCAGGTGCTTTAATGTTAAAAAAGATTTCGTATGGCGTGGCAGGCGGCTTTTTGGGACTTTTATTTTCATTGATATACATAGCAAGATTACTTCTTAACCTAGCTTCCAGCTTTACCCTCTATTTGATCTTAGTAGCAGATAATTTATTAGGTAATTTATGGAGATTAGGAAAAATTCTCTTTAACGGTTTAGCAGGATTACTGCTAGCAGCAGCTAAAACTCTTACATTTAATCCTTTAATGCTAGTAGTAAATATTTTTGACTTCGTCTTTACTAAAACCCCAAGCTTATTATGGAAAGCCGGTCAGGCAATTGTGGGTACTCTAATTGGTGCAGCCATAAATTTTGCGCTCAACAGCTATAAATTACTAAAAGATATAACCGCTACAGTCTTGCTTTGTATAGCTGGTACAATACTTTCTACTTTTATTGGCATTATCGATGGCTTTAGAGCCTGTAAATTACCCAAATTATATGGCGCAATTGGCATAAGCCATCGCCCCATTCAAGCTGGACCAGTGAGACCTCGGCTTCATCACTTGATGAATAATAACCTGCCGTTTGACCGTGCCGTTTCAGCACGCGAAACAAACGAAAACCTAGCCAGTCAAATAAATAACTTGAAGTGTATCAAACCTGGCATTATTAAAAGCTTGCAGCTCGATAAAGAAAAGCTTGAAGCTCTTGCGAACGATCCTAGCAAACAAGCTGAATTGAAAGAATATCAAACTCTGAATGAAGATTTGAAGTGCTCTATCTCTATTGAAAATTTTAGCGATTTAAATATTCCATTAACCATAGAATATGAAAACAATAACCAATGGCACACTAAGGTCTTTGAATGTAGCGACATGATAACGTGGATAAAGTCACAGAGGTTTGATTACGCTACCTTGCCAGAAGGAAGAATAGAACTTTCAAGCCGCTCTCCTTGGAAAGATGAAAATGGGATCCTTAAAAGCACTGATGGTAAAATGAAAATTTTTAAAGGTATTGGTGAGAGCACCATAGCAAAATTACAGCCCTTAGTTGAGAAACTTAATCAAAGCATAAAGCCCGTGCCTAAGGGCGCCCTTCAAAACAACAGCTATTCATTTGGCATTTAATGCGCCCAGAATTAAGATTTAAAATCAAAGACTTATGGTAGAAGTTGATATTTTTAACTTCACAATAATTACCTTTACTGATAAAACAGTATATTAGTTAATAAGGAGGGAACCAGCATGTCCAATAAGGTGGCCTTGTCCCATCATAAAGTTAGCCGCATGGTCTCTGTTATTGATTATCTTGATATTGCTGCTATTTTTGCCCTTTTTTATCATCAAGTCTCACACCATTTTTTAGAAGCTATTGGTCGTTATATTTTCTTCCCTATTGCCGCAATAGGCGGCATTATTCAATCTACGCTGGCATGGCGACAAGCTAAATTAGATGGCTACAGCAAAGGTGCTGTCTCTAAAGCTGTGATTGAAACTACTACCGCACTAGCTGTTAACCTTGCCGTTATTGGCGCTCTAGCCCTTTCAGCAATTTTTGCAGTAATAGCCCCCATTATTTTTGCTTCAGCTTTAGGATTTAAATCTTTATATCAACTAGGCTCTGCTATTTATTTTTGGGAAAAAGCTTTTATGGCTAAAGACCCTATAGATCACGAGAAGTATAAAACCCAAGCAAAAGATAATGCTGTCGCTTCTTTCGTGAATATGGCCGTTTGTACCGCTGTATTATTAGTATTGGTCTTAGGCAAAATCATTTTGGCGGGCGTCGGCATAGCAGCAGGTGTATTAGGTGCTTCTTATGCAGCTTATAAGCTACACGAAATAAGACAAGTTCAGAAACAAGAAGCCTTATCAAAAAAAATTGGGAATGACAATGACTTAAGCAGCCATGCAAATACAATGCATACTCTTGAAAAAAATCAATCAGCGACAAAAATTGACTCTTTATCAGCGGATTCTGCTTTGCGTAGCGAAACCACCAACCCAGTAACTTCAAGCACTATATTTACAAAAAAAATGGGGAATCAACAGAACGATTCAGGTATAATAGAGGGTAATCACGCTTGTTGCATCATGTAGTAATTCTTATTTAATAAAGCTTTAATTCTGTTATAAACCAGGGGTCACATATATGCGTAACCCATATTTTGATCTCGTTCGCACAGTTTGGACTCAAGCTCAACCTTGGCGCAAAACTATTGTGGGTTATTACTGCGCCTATATAATTGCGATGGCTTCATTGAGTTTAAGTCCCTATGCTTTCGGGCGAACCATTAATATATTGCAGCATTTTACGCCCGGCAAACTTTCAGAAGTTATTTTCTGGCTGAGCATCACAGTCGTAGTGTTATTTGTTTTCTGGCTTTTTCACGGCCCCGCCCGTGTTAAAGAACGCGAAGTCGCTCTTAAAATTCAACAAAAACTTCGCAGCCAACTCTATCAACAATTAACTCAATTACCTCTCAAATGGCATCAAGAGCATCACTCAGGTAATATTATTTCGCGCATTAATCGTGCCACGTTAGCGCTTTTTCGTTTTGCTGGTGACCAGTTTATCTATATCGAAACTATAGTTAAATTTTTGGCTGCTTCACTTTTCTTATTATGGATTTCACCCATAGTCGGTTTATTAAGCTTATTAAGCTGTAGCATCGCCATTGCCACAGTTTTTATTTTTGATCGCAAGTTGATTGCACTTTATGATAAGCAAAATGAAATTGACAATCATCTTAATGCCGTCATGTTTGATTATGTCAGC
>CAZXFO010000171.1:0-3717 GCA_964639745.1 uncultured Coxiellaceae bacterium
TGAGGTTGGTTAGCATTAAAGCGAAGTCCTTCACCTTTATTCAGTGATTGCCAGATACCATCTACCAAGACTTCCATTTTTCCTTGAGCTACAACTACATGCTCTATAACGCCAGATTGATGCGCTGGCGATAAATGTTCACATGCTGGCAATAATTCAATAACAAAAATTTCAAAATTTAATTGTTCATCAAAAGGAAATAATGGCATGACACGAATTTTTTCATCTGTTGGATGAAGTTGCTGTGCTTGTCCGCCACGATAAATGGGTTTATTAAATTCAGAACCAATGTCTTCTATAAATGATGAAAACGAGGTATTAAACCCGCTTGCTATTTTCCACAGTGTAGCGATAGTGGGGCTAGATTCTCCACGCTCAATTTGGCCGAGCATTGCTTTACTAACCCCAGTTTCTTCAGCGGCTTTATCCAAACTCCAGCCGCGTTCACGGCGTAATGCCTTTAGAGTCAAGGAGATATGGTTGTATAGATTCTTCACATTCAAATCCTATATTAAATAGCTTGTGCGCTATAACGCACGGTGATAGTATAGCTGATTATGCGTTATAACGCACGAATTATTGAGGTAATGGGAGGTAAACTCGTGTCAGAAGAAAAATTTAAGAATAAGTTAGTAGCAGTGCTTAATAAAAGTATAGAACCTGGCAAGGTAATGAACGCGCTAGCTCATATGTGCATTGGCCTAGGATCGGCTATTGGTAAAGAGGAATTGCGCTTAACTGATTATAAAGATGCAGATGGTGGGTTACATCCATTCATTTCAGAGATGCCTTTTATTATTCTCACAGAAAATTCAAACAAAATTAGAAAATTACGCAATGAAGCGATTGCAAATAATATTCTTTTTAACGATTTCACAGACACGATGACCATTGGTACTTACAAAGAACAGATTGAGAGAACACTTCAAGTGAAAGATGAGAATCTTATTTATTATGGTATTGTGTTGTGTGGCTACTGGGATAAAGTGACAGAATTAACTAGAAAATGCTCCCTCTGGCGCTAATTATTGTGAGGCTGATATGACGAGCGGGCGGGTGGAAGAGTCGTTACAATTAAAATAAGCGTAAGGAGATTTTTCATGGTTATTGAAGTTAAAACTTTGTCGTTAGAAATGGCAAAAAAGATGGCTGATAGTGCTGAGGTAAAAGCAATTGAGAAACAAATCAATATAGCGATTGCTATTATGGATGCTCATGGTAATTTGAAATATTACCGCCGCATGGATAGAAATAATTTTATCAGCGTCAGAATGTCTCAACTGAAAGCCATGACTTCTGCAAGTATACCTGTCTCAACCAAAGCATTAGCGGAAAGAAATAAAAATATGGATAATAGTCCTTATTCAAGTGTACCAGGCATTGTTCTTCTGGAAGGCGGCCTTCCTGTAATAGCTAAAGATGGTCAACACATAGGTTCAATCGGTATCAGTGGCGCCAATCCTGAGCTTGATGGTGTATGCGCACAAGCAGCATTAGATGCTATTGAAAGAGACTTATGATAGAAAATACGAGCCTTTAATTATTATCTATAGTGATAAATGAAATGAGCTATAGCAATCTAAATTAGTTTAGGATTGGTTGCATCGAGATTAAAAATTTAAAAATGGATTAGTGGAGTTATGTGCATGGCTCACTATACGGGTGAATGTTATTGCGGTTCAATTAAATTTCTTTGTGATGGTGATCCTTTTTTTACTCAATATTGTCATTGCAATAAATGTCGTGAGGTGTCTGCTCATTCAAAGCGTGATGCTGATAAATTGGGTTATGCTTGGACGGCAGGATATTTAACATCTAGTTTAAATATCAACTCTGGGAAAGATAATCTTGAAGAGATCGTTAGAAATAATGCAAAACTGCTGTTATGTAAATCTTGCCGCAGCCTCATTTATGGTATTTCTCTGGATCCAAATAAGCAGGCGAGAATCGGCATTAATGTAAATAATTTTCATTTCAGGATCGATACCTGAATCTTTTAAGTCGGTTAGACATATTTGGTACACAAATAGAGTTGTTGATTTTAGTGATGCATTACCTAAATTTAAAGACGCTCCTAAAGAGCAGTTTGGGTCTGGCGAGCTTTATGATTAGCAGAAAGGTTTGTCTCAATATCAAGGAATAATAGAAGTCTAAACTCGCTACATCAAAACCTGGATCGCCACGCTTGAACACTTCGTAAGCTCGCGATGACGTAGGTCTAAAGTTCAGGCATTTAGTTGCATTCTGCGCACATCAAAACCTGGATCGCCACGCTTAAATGCTTGCAGGCTCGCGATGACGGTAGAAGCATGTAGTACAGTCTAAACTCGCAATATTTTTTAATCTTAGTTTCAGTTAATCCCAAGCTAAATCAATCAAGATAAGTTGGCCATAATAACTTATTGTTAATAAATATAAAAAATACATCTCATACTGCACTATACTTAATTGAGGAATTTAATTGCGTGGCTAATCTCTGGGTGCTTTATATGAAAGATAAAGTAACTATCAGTCTTTACAGTATAGAAACCAATGATGCTGTAGGTTATAAAACCGGCTTTTTAAATGAATTTGATAATATCCAAAAAATCCGTAATGGGCTTTGTAAGGCAGCTGAAGAATCAAAGCGTGAAGCACCTGAATTTATTGTGTCGGTGCTTTTAGTCCCTGATTGGGATCGACAGAATAATTCCTACAAAGATGAGCAGTATCTTGCTAACAAATCTAGATTTGTAGAAGCAGCAAAAAATAAATTTGAAGCTATCGATGATTTCAAAGTTGAGGATTTTTATTTTGAGTGCTGCATGATGTCTGAAGAGCGTGCTTATATGCATAATCTGAAAGCAATGGGTAGCAATGCGGATATGATAAAAACCTGTGCCATAATTAATAATATCGGCCGACGCCATTTGCAAATTGATAGTAATACTATAGTCCCTAGCTTTGATGAATTATACAATCAAACCTTTAATGCAAAAGAACAAAAAGACGGCATTAACGCTAGCTATTATGATGACCGCTATATATCTGCTCATAATAAAATGATTTATACCACACCTCGAGGATTAATTGCTCAAAAGAGTCATTTAATGATCCATTTGTGGGAATGGTGTAAAGATCATAAAAATGATAGTAATATTGATGGTGATAAACAACCTACAAAGAATTCAATTTATGCTCGTGTTTTTACTCGGGCTTTAAAAGACGCGGGATACGTAAAAGAATATGATGCGCCAAATAAAAAAACAATTTACGCTGCTACACTAAGTTCTGAAGTGTATTGGTTAACGGAATATATGACTACAGCAATTAACATGTCATGGAGTTCTACTGGCGCCGAGATTCCAAAGGAACTTAAAAACCTCCCAGCTGTGCCTATCGGTACTGACGGCGTGTTTAATTACCAATGCCTTTATAATGTAATTAAAAAATACACAGGAGATTTGAGCATGCACAGTATGGCATTAGGTCTAGATGATAAAAGTGCAAATGGTGAAATTTCACGAGAAATGTTATTAAGTGTTTCAAACGAAAGCTTAGAGCTAGAGGCGGCAAGAAATTTTTATATTAAAGCTATCGATCATGCGCCTGAGCAAAGAAGACAATTAGCCCAACTAATTTCTGGTAACCGCCCTGAAGTTAATGACTTTACACAAAAGTTATTTGACTGCACTGTCAGTGAGTTGAAAGAAAAAATTCTTACAGGACAGCTCTCTA
>CAZXFO010000172.1:0-21927 GCA_964639745.1 uncultured Coxiellaceae bacterium
AATTCAATACTGCTATTCTTTCAAGAATATAAACAAGGAGAAAACACCGTGCGCAAAATTTTGATGGTTGTTAGTTTATCAAGTTCATTGTTATTTTCTGGTTTTGCACTAGCTGAAGGGACTCCAGCAGCTAACCCTGTAGCTTCTGCGTCTAATACGACATCTAATAATGCTACTAATCAAATTGAATCTACTGTGCATCAATATCTCATGAAAAAACCTGAGGTAGTTGTTGAGGCATTACAGGCCTATCAACAAAAACAAATGGAATCGATGCAGAAGGTATTTAAAGATACCCAAAAGATAGTCCCCAACTATGTTGATGTACTGTTCCACCAAGCCAGCGATCCTATTGGTGGTAATGCAGATGGTGCGATTACGGTGGTTGAATTCTCTGATTACCAATGCTCACATTGCATTGAAGTATCTCCTATCGTAAATCAAGCTATGAAAGCTAATAGTGATCTTAAAGTGGTCATTAAAGAGTTCCCTATCCGCGGACCCATGTCAGAAAAAGCTTCTGCAGCAGGTTTAGCTGCTTATCGTCAAGGTGGAGCAAAGTATTGGGCTTTCCGCGACGCATTGTTCCATGCGGCGGGAGCAGCTCCAGCTTTAACTGAAAGTAAAATTTATGAAGTGGCGCAAACCGCTGGACTTGATGTTAATCAACTGAAAAAAGACATGGAAGATAAGAGCATAAAAGATGCAGTTGCTGCTAATGTCACTCTGGCTAAAAACTTAAAGCTTATGGGTACGCCAGCCTTCTTTGTTGCTAAATCTTCCGTTAAAAATGGCGTAGCATCTGATTTAGTTGTTTATATCCCCGGCTTAGTGACTCAAGATCAATTGCAAGCTCTTATTGATCAAGCTAAAAAACAATAATGTTTCAGCATACTAACGTTCTTCCTGCCTCATATCTAGCTCGGGCAGGAAGAGCGCGTTATGCAGTATTAGGCGATCCAATCAATCATAGTTTATCCCCACGGCTATTCAAGTTATTTGCCGAACATACTCACCAAATCATCGACTATCGAGCATTCCAAACATCTTTAGAGGATTTGGCTAAGACGCTTAAAGAGCTTTATGATCAGGGTTATCATGGTGTAAATCTTACTTCACCGTTAAAAGAAAAGGCTTATCTGCTGGCCGATGAGTTGACGGTTGAGGCGCAGCAGGCTAAAGCAGTTAATATGATAACGTTTGACGCTGAGGGTAAGGCTCTAGGCCACAATACAGATGGCATAGGGTTTGTGCGAGATTTAACCCAAATAAAAAACTACCCGTTAAATAATAAATCCATTCTGGTCTTAGGAGCTGGCGGAGCAGTGCGCGGCTTGTTGCCTTTTATAATTAAAGAAAATCCTAATGCTATTACGGTTTGTAATCGTACAGAATCTAAAGCCCAAGCCTTGGCTGAAGAGTTTCCTGAAAGCGGGTCTTGTGCCTGGCAAAATATGGCTTTGCTTAAAAATGATTTGCTTATTAATGGCACGAATGCGGCTGATGCACTAGAATTGCCAGAGCTTAATATACCAGTGTGGTATGATCTGGCTTATGGTCTCAATCATTCTTTTTTCCAAAAAGAAGCAAAAAAACAAGAGGTTGTATATTGTTTTGACGGCTTAGGCATGTTGATTGAGCAGGCTGCTGAGGCCTTCTTCCTGTGGCGAGGAGCAGCAGTGGATACCCACACTTTCCATCATCTTCTGCTAACATTTTGATCATTTTAAATTTCTTTGCTATTCCCATTGAAAACTACAAGGCATTTCCTATACAATGGGCGGCTTATTGCGGGGTGGAGCAGCCTGGTAGCTCGTCGGGCTCATAACCCGAAGGTCGTAGGTTCAAATCCTGCCCCCGCTACCAAATTTGTTGATAATAATAAGAAACCCCGAATGGGGTTTTTTGTTTTACAGGATGGGCGTAAGCCCATTTTTTATATGGGTGTTTGATGAGAAAAATTAATCCTACATACGAGGATAAATTGGCTGGTTTAGTCACAGCCATGGGCTATGAGTTTGTAGGCTACGAGTTTGCTCAGCAAAATCGCCGCTCGATTTTTCGAGTCTATATTGATCGGGAAGGTGGTGTTTCTCACGATGACTGTAAGAGCGTCAGTCATCAAGTAGGTGCAATGCTAGATGTTGATGGTCCTATCCAAGGTCAGTATCTCTTGGAAGTGTCATCGCCTGGCCTTGATCGCCCGCTGTTTGCCCTTGCGCAATATGAGAAGCAGCTTGGTAAACGAGTAAAGCTAAAATTGCATATGCCTGTTATGCAAAGGCGTAACTTTGTAGGAGTTCTTAAAAGAGTAGAAGGCGATCAAATTGTTCTTCTGCTCGAAGACGGAAACGAAGTGACATTGGCTTTTTCGGCAATTGAAAAAGCCAATGTTATCGCAGACATCAGCTTTTAATGCTGGAAGATAGGGGTTGCTATGAATAAAGAAATTTTATTAGTGGTTGAAGCCGTATCCAACGAGAAAGGGGTGGAAAGGGAAGTTATTTTCCAAGCCATAGAGGCGGCTCTTGAAATGGCCACTCGGAAAAAAGCTAGTGATGCGATAGATGTTAAGGTCGATATTGATCGTAAGACCGGAGATTATAAAACTTTTCGTCGCTGGACTGTAATTGAGGATGCTGATGAAGAAGAATTTGGTGATGAAGGCCAATCTAAGCTTACATTGACGCAAGCTAAAGAACGCAATCCTAAAATCAAAGTAGGTGAATCTATTTTAGATCCTATGGAATCAGTAGAGTTTGGTCGTATTGCGGCTCAAAAAGCTAAGCAAGTTATTATTCAGAAAGTGCTTGAGGCTGAGCGTTCACAAATCGTTAATGCCTATAAAGAAAAAATTGGCCATTTAGTGAATGGCTTGGTTAGAAAAGCAACCCGCGAATTTGTGGTTGTAGACCTAGGCAATAATGTTGAAGCTACGCTGACTCGTGCCGAGATGATCCCACATGAAGCTATGCGTATTGGCGATCGCGTACGGGCTTTATTATATGATATTCAGACTGATAATCGCGGTAACCCTCAAATGTTACTTAGCCGTACTCGTCCGGATATGCTTATTGAATTGTTTAAAATCGAAGTTCCAGAAATTGGCGAAGAGCTTATTCAAGTTAAAGCAGCCGCTCGTGACCCAGGTTCACGTGCAAAGATTGCTGTTAAAACCAATGATGGACGTATCGATCCTATAGGGGCTTGTGTTGGTATGCGCGGCGCGCGCGTCCAGGCAGTATCGGGCGAGTTGGGCGGAGAACGCATTGATATTATTTTATGGGATGATAACCCAGCGCAGCTAGTTATTAACGCAATGGCACCAGCAGAAGTAGCTTCTATCGTGGTAGATGAAGACACTCATGCTATGGATATTGCTGTAAAGTCTGAGCAATTAGCTCAAGCTATTGGCCGCAACGGTCAAAACGTTAAATTAGCCAGCGATTTAACCGGCTGGACCATTAACGTAATGACTGAAGAGCAAGCAAAGACTAAAGCGGAAGCAGAAGATCAAAAGATAGTTGAACTCTTCAAAGAAAAATTAGGCGTCGATGATGATATAGCTCAGTTGCTTGCTGAAGAAGGTTTTTCTTCATTAGAAGAAATTGCTTATGTACCTACCCAAGAGCTATTGGAAATTGAGGGGTTTGATCAAGAGTTAGTAGATGCTTTGCGTGAACGTGCCAAAGGTGCACTATTAACGAAAGCTATTGCCGAAGAGCAAGCATTGGAAAAAGGTGAACCCGCAGCTGACCTCTTAGAAATGGAAGGCATGGACAAGCACTTAGCGTTTGTATTGGCTAATCACGGCATCACTACTCGTGAAGGTTTAGCTGAACAATCTGTTGATGACTTGTTAGAAATTAAAGGTATTGAAGAAAAGCAAGCGGCAGATTTGATAATGACTGCGCGTAAAATTTGGTTTGATACGGAGTAACATAATGACAAAACGCGATGTGACTACATCGAAATTAACGAAAACAACCAGAAAAAAAGAAACTGCAGAAGCCAAGCAAGGCGGGATATCCGTTCAGCAGCTTGCAGTTCAAATAGGTGTTTCTGTTGATCGTTTATTAATGCAGTTTAAAGATGCCAAGATTTCAGTCTCAGGCCCTGATGATGTGGTTGCAGAAGAAGATAAAGAAAAACTGTTGCATTATTTACAAGCTCATCATGGTGCTAAAAGTGATGCTGCTCCAGAGAAAATAGTGTTACGCCGTGCTAAAACCAGCGAAATTAAAATTACTAGCGGCCATGGCATGGGTAAGACGGTTAGCGTGCAAGTCAGAAAGAAACGTACTTATGTTAAGCGCCCCACCACATTAGAAGAAGAGCAAAAGGCTAAAACCGCTGAAGCAGAAGGCAAACCAGAAGAGCTTCAAGCACTTTCCTCTGCTGCCGAGCCAGCTCAAGTTGAAGCTACTCATGAAGCTAAATCTGCAGAGACTTTAGTGACTGAATCTACAGGTGCCGCACAAAAAGATGCTGCCAAAGCAGAACCTAGTGCAGATGCTGCTGATGCTAAGCGCAAAGAAAAGCGCCATGTAGAAGGTTTTGAGCCAGAAGCCGAAGATGATCGTCCTAAGAAAAAGAAAAAAGCACGGACTTCCACTACATTGGATGATAATCGTAGCCTCGATAAATTATTGAGACACGGTGGTAATTTAAATATTGTATTAGGTAGCGATGAAGAAGAAACCGAACACGTTCGTCGTAAAAGCGCTGCTAAAGCTCGTAAAGGCGGTCATGTGGCTACGCCTGTTCAGGTGCAAGCTTTTAACCGTCCAACAACTCCTATGATTCATGAAGTAAGCATACCTGAAACTATTTCAGTAGCTGATTTAGCAGCAAAAATGTCCGTTAAAGCAGCTGAGGTCATTAAAGGTTTAATAAAACTTGGCATGATGGCAACTATTAATCAGGTCATCGACCAAGAAACAGCGATTCTGGTTGTAGAGGAAATGGGACATAAAGCTAAGCCAACGAGCGCTTTAGCTTTAGAAGAAGAATTAATTAAAGATCTTCATACTGAAGGCGAATCTAAGCCACGTTCAGCTGTGATTACCATTATGGGTCACGTCGATCATGGTAAAACCACCTTATTAGACTATATTCGTCGTACTAAAGTTGCTGCTTCTGAGGCAGGTGGTATTACCCAGCATATCGGTGCTTATCATGTTGAGACCGATAAAGGCGGTATTACTTTTTTAGATACGCCAGGTCATGCCGCGTTTACTGCCATGCGTGCTCGCGGTGCAAAATTAACTGATATCGTAGTTCTTGTTGTTGCTGTAGATGATGGTGTAATGCCGCAAACTGTTGAGGCTATCCAGCACGCTAAAGCTGCAAATGTACCTTTAATTGTTGCAGTCAATAAAATTGATAAACATGGAACAGACCCCGATAAGATTAAGCAAGAGTTAAGTAAACACGGATTGCTTCCTGAAGAGTGGGGCGGTGATACTATGTTTGTTCCAATCTCAGCTAAGACAGGTCAAAATGTTGATGGGCTGCTTGATTCAATTTTATTGCAAGCTGAAATGATGCAGTTAACTGCAAAAACTAGCGGTTACGCTAAAGGGGTGGTCATTGAATCACGTTTAGATAAAGGCCGTGGCCCTGTAGCTAGTGTTTTGGTACAAGAAGGAACATTACGCAAAGGTGATATCGTCCTGGCAGGTTTCGAGTTTGGACGTGCTCGCGCGCTTTTTGATGAAGTAGGTAAACCTATCGATAGCGCAGGACCATCTATTCCCGTCGAGATATTGGGGCTTTCTAATACTCCCCAAGCTGGTAATGACTTCATGGTTGTTCCAGATGAAAAACGTGCTCGCGAAGTGGCTGCTTTTAGACAATTGAAGTTCCGTGAAGCGCAACTTGCTAAACAAGCAGCACCTAAATTTGAAGATATAATGCAGCGTATGGGCGAAGATAAGACTGAAAAAACTCTTAATCTTATATTGAAGGCTGATGTTCAGGGTTCGGTTGAAGCTCTAGTTCACGCCTTATCTGAGCTATCTACTTCAGAAATTAGAGTCAAAGTAATTTCAGCAAGTGTTGGCGGCATAAGAGAAACCGATGTTAATTTGGCGATTGCTTCACAAGCTATTATTATTGGTTTTAATGTTCGTGCAGATACAGAATCACGCCGTTTAATAGAAAACTCGAATGTCACAGTTCATTATCATAACATTATTTACGATGTGATTAATCAAGTGAAGCGCATCATGAGTGGTTACTTGGCGCCTGATATTCAAGAAAAAGTTATCGGGATTGCTCAGGTGCGTGATGTATTCCGCTCATCAAAGATTGGAGCAGTGGCTGGATGTATGGTGCTTGAAGGCATTATTAAGCGTAATCATCCTGCACGCGTTCTACGTGATAGTGTTGTTGTACACGAAGGGGCGCTAGAATCTCTGCGACGTTTCAAAGATGACGTTGCTGAAGTGAGAAATGGTTTAGAGTGCGGGATTGCCCTCAAAGATTACAATGATATAAAGCCCGGTGATCAAATCGAAGTATTCGAACGGATAGAAATCAAACGGGAAATAGCCTAACCGCAATGTCAGTGGCAGAGCTTAAACCTGCCACCGCCGGTTAAAAGAGTAACAAAAGATGCCTAAAGATTTTCGCATGCAGCGCATTGCTGGTTTAATGCGCACAACATTGTCAGAGCTTTTGCTTCAAGAAAGAGAAAAGCGTTTTAACGAGGTTGTCATTACCCGCGTGATCGTTTCGCGCGATCTAGCGTCGGCTAAAATTTATGTGAGTTTCATCACAGATGTTGATCCCAAGGAAATGGTTGATGCATTAAATCATGATGCTAAAACTTTCCGCTACCATTTGGCTAATACTATTAAACTTCGCGTTACACCCGAGCTGCGTTTTTATTACGATGATTCCCATGTTAAGGGGCAACGCATCACAGATTTACTGAACGAAGTTTTGAAAGGAAAATAAATTTCATGTTGAATCGAATTGCTAAGAGAAAAATAAACGGTATTTTGCTTGTTGATAAGCATTCTGGACTTTCTTCAAATGATATGTTGCAAAAAGTAAAGCGCTTATTAAATGCTGAAAAAGCAGGTCACACAGGTAGCTTAGATCCTATAGCTACTGGAATGTTACCTCTTTGTTTAGGCGAGGCAACCAAATTTTCTCAATTTTTACTAGACTCAGATAAGCATTATTATGTAACAGCTAAGCTGGGTAAAAAGACTGCGACGGGTGATACCGAAGGCGAAGTAGTTGTTGAACGTTCGTTTGCACATGTTACTCGCGAGCGGCTAGAGAATGTAATGCGTCCTTTTTATGGTAAAGTTGAGCAAATTCCTCCTATGTATTCGGCATTAAAGCATAAGGGCAAGCCGCTGTATGAGTTGGCACGTAAAGGTATAGAGGTGGAACGTGAGCCGCGACAAATCCACATACATTCTTTACAATTAGATAGTTTCGAAGGCGATACATTCAGTTTTAGCATTCATTGCAGTAAAGGAACTTACGTTAGAACTTTGGTAGATGATATTGGTGAGTTGCTTGATTGTGGAGCTCATGTTTATCAATTGCGCCGTACTGCTGTAGCGCCGTATACTTCTTTTCCAATGTATAAGCTAGAAGTCTTAGAAGACATTTATCAGAAAGAAGGCATTGATGGCTTAACTAAACTTTTGTTGCCTATTGAAACTTCTGTTGCTGGTTTTCCTAGCGTCATGCTCTCAACTTCTGCAGCTTTTTATATTCGTATGGGTCAGCCTGTGCGAGTTACTAATGCGCCACCTAAAGGCTTGGTCCGCTTAATGATAGGCGATGAGCAAAAATTCTTAGGCATGGGCGAAATGCTAGAAGACTACCGCGTCAAACCCAAACGCATGGTGGTATAAGGGGTCAAGTATTAACTTGTCACTTAGTGAGTGATGAATAGCTGATAAAAATCTTTTAGGTCACCGCTTGTTTATAGCTGAGGCTAGATACGTATATTAAGTGACAAGTTAATACTTGACTCCTTATATTTCGACCTCTAATATTTCACTGAGATTTTTTAGAATGGCTCATTCCTGTAAGACAAAGCTTTATCTCTTTGATTTTGACCTAACCTTAACTCGTGAAGGAACAGATGATTTTGACTACGATATGACGGATGAAGAGATAAAAGCAAATATTATGGAACATCTAGGGGAATGTTTTAAGGCAATACTTAATGCCGAAAATAAACTGGGAATAGTTAGCCGTAATCCAGAACCCGATCTTATTAAGCAGCATCTTCTTGCTGCAGGTTTAACTATAGCTGAGCTTGCCAAAATATCTATCAGATGTCCTAAGCTTTGCAAATCAGGAAATAAAACAACTTGGGTCGTTGAGTTTATTAGTGAAAATGAAGGCATTGATGAAATTAATTATTACGATGATGATGAAGATTTTTTAAGCCAAGCAAAAATTGAATTTGATAAGCATGCTTGGACAGCTAAGTCTTTAAACACTTTTAACATTCCACTTGAAGCTGAATATAGCGAACACTTTTTAGAAATTATTACACAGCTTAAAGGTAATGCTTACCCAGGTAAGCTTTTTGCTCAGGTAGGTTCATCTAATGAGATGAAAGAAATTAACTTGGCCAATAAGGGTAGAGAAAGCTTGAGCGAGACGACAACTGACAGCTTCCCGGTATTCGTCCTGTCGGAGGCAGCGATACCCCTCCTACCCCTTTATTCGATTAAAGGTCAAGTATTAACTTAACCTGTCTCTTAGTGTGTGAGTAACTAGCAAAAATCTGCTCAGTCTCTCCCAATTGCCTGCTTTCGTATTGTTTATTTTCTCCTCTCAATTCTGCGTTATTGTTTTGCTACTCTCCAATTCCTGATTTTGATTTAAATTAACTTATTTTATAGGTGCTTTATGCCAAGGCCATTAAGAATAGAATTTGAAAATGCATGCTATCATGTCATGAATCGAGGTGCGGGCCAGAGAAAAATATATAAGACAAGTTTTCATCGAAATAAATTTATAGAATTGCTAGGTGAATCAAATAAGTTATTTGGAATTGAAATACATGCCTATTGCCTTATGGATAACCATTACCATTTATTAGTAAAAACCCCTCACGCTAATTTGTCTCGTGCTATGAGACATATTAATGGTATATATACTCAGATATTTAATAAAACTGAAAAAGTCGATGGGCCGCTTTTTCGTGGTCGTTATAAAGCTATTATCATAAGTCACGATGAATATTTTCTTAATGTGAGTAGGTACATCCACCTTAATCCTGTCGAAGCCAAGATTGTTGAGCATCCTAAATGTTATAGATGGTCTAGCTACCAATATTTTATTGATCCTCTTCCAAAACCAGACTGGTTGATTATCCAAGATACCTTTTCTTTGTTGGGATCTTTAAGTCCCATTAATTCATATTCTCAATTTATTAATGAAGGCATCGACATTGATACAGCTGATTTTTTTAATCAAGAACATCGACCGTCAATATTCGGAAATAGTGCCTTTAAGAATAATTTGTTAAAAAGTATAAGCGATGAAAAGCGTCAGTTTTCAATTAACGATTACAATCGTACACGCATACAACCACCAGTCGAATCAATTATTCAATTATGCATACAGCTTTTCGAGATAGACGAAAAAATTTTATTTTCTAGCCAGCGGGGGAAGCTTAATTTACCTAGAAAGCTTGCGATATACGCTTGCCGAATGTTGGGTGGCATTTCTACGCCTAAAATTGCCAAGATATTTGGCTGTAAAAATCATAGCTACATTAGTAAAGCTGTACTCGAAATTGATAATGAAATTAACCAGAATGGTAATTTAAGGAATCTGATTAATAGGCTTAAATTAGATCTATTAAGTGACAGGTTAACACTTGACCCCTAGTTTTGATTCGAGGATACGAAGTGGTGAGTGGGCTTCGTTCTGCATAGCCTCAATCGGTAAATAAAAAGTTTGTTCCAACATAAATTGTCCGCTCATCGCGGCATGTGAAACGTGATCTGTTTGTACTATCCAAGTGCTACCTGGTGGAAATCTCACTTCTGTAAAATTAGCAGTCTTTTGATAGTATTCATCCGCTTTCATTTTGTCATGTATTTGTAACATGTAATGATCATAAGCGGTACGTTCACTTTTTGTGATGCGGAATAGTTTTAGAAATTGCGAGCTTCCTGGTAAGGGGCGTTTAAGCTTTTTAAGAAATCGATTGACCACTGCCTCGAAAGGTTCACCAATGCGCCACACTCTATCTTCTCCATGTGGATTAATATTACAAAAAACGCGCAATATTCTTTTACCTTGATTAGGTGAAGCTGGAAAGGCATCGACATGTAATCTTTTATCATCTTTGCGTGGTGATAAGCGGCGATTAGTAACTTGGGCCGGTCTGTAACTGGTACGTCCCCACTGAAGGGCGGCTTGGTATTGTGGGAATAAGTTTTCAACTAATAACCGAGCATGCTCAGAATATCTTGATAACATGCCGTGCAACGCTTGTTGTTGAGGGATTTGAATTTTTTGCACACCCTGGATATTTCCTGTTAATGGGTGATAGCTGATATTTTTGCGCTTATTATTAGAGATGCTTTCATCTAGTAGAGCCATTTCATTTGGGAATAGATGAAAAGCTAAATGCGGAAAGAAAATAACTTTACCTTTTTCTAAAGCTTTTATAGAGGCTTGTAGGATTTCTTCTGTAAATCCGTTTTGCCAGCCGGTGCTTGATAGTGTTTTCAAAACCGATGTTGGTAAAGCTTCAGCGCTCATAGTGTTTAATCCGGACTGTAAAAAGAGATATTGTAGCCTGGATTGCTGCCAAGCGAAATCCACTAGGCAATAAGAGCGAATAATTAGGACGAATCTAGTATTATTTCTTGTTTAGAGCGCAATCTAAATCAGCCACTAAATCGTTAATATCCTCAATGCCGACTGATAATCGAATAAGGTTATCTGAAATGCCAAGCTGCTCTCGTTGCACAGCCGGAATGCTAGCATGGGTCATAATGGCAGGGTGCTCAATCAAACTTTCTACACCGCCCAAGCTTTCTGCTAGAGTAAAAATTTTGCAATGCTCTAAGACCTTAACGGTATCTTTAAGTGTGCCGTGTAGCTCAATGGCAATCATGCCGCCAAATGCTTTCATTTGTTTTTTGGCTAATTCATGTTGGGGGTGGCTTTTAAGGCCGGGGTAGTAAACACGAGCAACACGAGGGTGAGATTCTAACCATAGCGCTAAATGCTGAGCGTTAAAAGAATGGCGTTCCATTCTTAAAGCCAACGTTTTAATGCCACGCAAAACTAAAAAGCTATCAAAAGGCCCTGCAATAGACCCCACTGAATTTTGCAAAAAACTCATGCGAGCTGCTAAATCTTCACCATCAGCAACTACTACTATGCCGCTGACAACATCGGAGTGGCCATTTAAATACTTGGTTGCGGAATGCACGACAATATCAAAGCCATATTGTAGGGGTTTTTGAATGATGGGGGTTGCGAAGGTGTTATCTGCAACAGCCAGTAAGTGATGTTGTTTAGCAATTTGTGCTATTTTTTCGAGGTCAACCAGTTTAAGCATAGGGTTGGTGGGTGTTTCTACCCATAGCATACGAGTGTTAGGCTGTATAGCTTTTGCAATGGTTTCGGGTTTTGTAAAATCAACAAAGCTCACTTGTAGCCCTGCAGATCGTTTGCGTACCTTATCAAATAAGCGAAATGTGCCACCGTAAACATCATCGCACACTAATACATGATCATTAGGCTGTAATAATTCAAGTACCGCTGCAGCTGCAGCCATGCCAGATGCAAAAGCAAAACCTGCTTTGCCTTCTTCTAAATCAGCAACACAAGCTTCGTAGGCGTGTCGGGTGGGGTTTTGAGTGCGAGAATACTCAAAACCATTATGTTTTCCAGGGCTAGATTGTGCATAGGTAGAAGTGGCGTAGATGGGTGTCATGACGGCGCCAGTAACGGGATCAGGCGCTTGCCCGGCATGAATAACGCGAGTGTTAATATGGTGGTTTTTCTTCACTGAATTTTCCTCAATTATCTTCTAAAAATCCGTGTTTACGCATCCAAAGATCATCAACAAATTTCGTTAAGTAATTACGAATACTGTCAGGCAAAATAACTAAGCAGCGCTGATTTTTTTTAAGAGCTCTTGCTGCCTGTAAAGCTCCCCAGGTAGCTGAGCCAGAAGAGCCACCCACTAATAAACCTTCTTCGCGTATAAGGCGTCGAGCGGTTAAAAAGGAATCCTTGTCTGTTACTTTGACATAACTATCAACGAGACTGTTGTCGAGAACATCAGGAATAAAATCATAACCAATGCCTTCCACAAGATACGGATACACTTCTTGGCCACCTCCTAAAATTGAGCCGTAAGGATCCACCCCAATGACTTTTAATTGTGGAATCCGCTCTTTTAATTTTTTTGCTAGACCACTAATCGTGCCGCCCGTTCCTACGCTCAGTACTAACATATCGAGATCGCCTTCCATGTCTTTTAATATTTCTTCAGCCGTTGTTTCATAATGGATACGAGGATTGGCTGGATTATTATATTGGTTGAGAATATAGGAGTTAGGTGTTTCAGCATGTAATTTTTTTGCAAGCGAGATGTGGCTATCCGGGTCATTCCAAGCCGCTTCAGTGCGGGTACGATAAATGGTTGCGCCTAATGCTTCTATGACTAATTGTTTTTCACGACTCATTTTTTCTGGCATGGTGATAATTACTTTATAACCTTTTGCAGCACCTACCATGGCAAGGCCAATGCCAGTGTTACCGGATGTAGGTTCAATCAAGGTGTAACCGGGTTTGATTAAGCCGGCTTTTTCAGCTTGCTCGATCATGTAAGCAGCTGTGCGATCTTTAACTGAGCCACCCGGATTTAAGAACTCACATTTGCCAAACAGGGTGCAGCTTAAATCAGCTCCTACACGGTTGAATTTCACAATAGGTGTGCTCCCCACAGCTGATACGATGCTGTTAAAAATCATTTTTCCACCTCCGCGTTAAGCAATTAGAAGTGTTGGGTGTAGAGCTTAATGTTCCATCGATCGTAATAGTGAGAGATTCTCGAGAAATCCGATCTGCTGGCAAATTACAAAAGTTAGCAATCTTTTTATCCTCTTTGCTGAATTGCATAATCGAAACCAGGCGGTAGTTCATAGAATTAGTATAGATGGTGAAATGATTATTTCTTTCGTTAATGTCAAAAAGATAGGGATAAACAGCACTAGAATCCAAGTCATAAACGATTAATAACCACGAGGGCTTACCCTCAATTTCTTTAAAGTGGGTATTAATTTGTATAGTCATGCTTTCTTGAGCGTAAATTGAACACGAGCAGGCGGCTAGCAATGCGGCAAGTATTAAGCTAGATGAGCGCTTTTCCATAGAGAAACTCCCTAGGCCGCTATATAATGAGGGGTTATTAATAATATTAGTCTATTTTTAGCATTTCCGTTGAGGCTCTAGTGAAAGAAAATTGCATAATCATCACCACGCGGGAAAGCCCATTGGCTTTATGCCAAACGGAATGGGTTAAAAAACAATTATCTAGCCTTTACCCAACGCTTAAAATTGAGCTTTTGGGTGTGACCACTCAAGCCGATAAGTTGTTATCCATTTCTTTATCAAAAGTGGGCGGGAAGGGTTTATTTGTAAAAGAATTAGAGCAGGCGCTGTTAGAGCACAACGCAGATATGGCTGTTCACTCTATGAAAGATATGCCCATGGATTATCCACCAGGGTTGATTGTGCCAGTCATCTGCGAGCGTGAAGATGTGCGCGATGTTTTTGTTTCAAATCAATTTGAGAGCTTGGAAGATTTGCCTATAGGTGCCCGAATTGGTACATCAAGCTTGCGACGCAAGAGCCAGTTACATGCTTTGCGACCTGATTTAATGATTGAGGATTTGCGTGGTAACGTTAACACCCGACTAAAACGGTTAGATGAAGGTAAGTTTGATGCATTGATCTTAGCAGCCGCAGGACTAAAGCGTTTAGGCTTAGGTGAGCGAATTACTTCTTATTTGTCAGTTGAGCAAATGCTGCCAGCAGTCGGTCAAGGTGCATTAGCTTTAGAATGCCGTCAAAATGATATTCTACTACAGGAAAAAATTCAGACTTTAAACCATAACGATACTTATTGGTGCGTGTCAGCTGAACGCGCTATGTGTAAAAAACTAAACGGCGGTTGCCAAGTGCCTATTGCAGCTTTTGCAGAAATAAACAACGGCGAGTTATATTTGCGGGGCTTAGTAGGAAGTGTTGATGGTAAAAACATAATCCGTGCTGAGCAGCGGGGGAGCGTTAATGATGCTATTGCTATCGGTATAAATGTAGCTGATGCCTTGTTGCAACAGGGTGCTGCAAATATTTTGCAGGAATTTGTTAAATGACACTTCCTTTTTCGGTTTTGGTTACTCGGCCTAGTCCACAAGGCGAGGCGCTTTGTACTGAATTAGAACGGCAAAACTTTCATTCCATATTTCTGCCGGTCATGACAATCAAGCCGCTGATAACCCCATTACTCCAAAATCAAATCAAGCAATTAAACGAATATGATTGGGCTATTTTTTTAAGTCGTCATGCGGTGGCAACCAGCCTACCTTCAATTAAGAAAGCTTGGCCTGAATTGCCTGCAGGTTTGAAAATTGCCGCTGTAGGAGAGGGCACCGCGCAATCTCTCAATGAGGCGGGTGTTACTGTATCGCTATGCCCAGAACAATGGAGTAGCGAAGGATTATTAGCAACTTCTGAACTACAGGAAATTGTAGATAATAAAATCGCCATATTCTGCGGTAAGGATGGTCGTAAAACATTAGAAGAAGTTTTAAGACAGCGCGGAGCTGAAGTTACGAGTTTTATGTCATATCAGCGTGAAATAACAAACACTAAAATGTCTCCTTATTATGCATTATTAGCTAAGCATAAAATTAATGCAGTAATAGCTACTTCTGGTCAAAGCCTTACTTTCTTGAAACAGCTATTCTCTAACCCTAAGACTTGGGCTGAGCTTAGTAAAATTCCATTGGTCTTAATCAGCGAACGTATTATGATAAAAGCTCAAGCGCTAGGTTTTACCGATTGTTATTTAGATAAAAACGCAAGCCACTAAGGCATTATAGAAGAGTTGCAAAAGATAAGGAATAATGCAATGACAACGTCTAAAAACCATAAAACTGATGCCCATTCTGAGGTTGCTAATCCTATGGTGGCTACGGCGCCAGCTCCTCGGTCACATCGGCTTTTTTGGCTAGCTGTAATTGGATTTAGTGGCTTGATGATTGCAGCATTAGTTGGAGCGTATATTCTTCATCAAACTATTCAGTTATCACTATCAACAGCCTCCCAGCAGCTGCAAAACACTCAAGAGCAAGTTGCGCAGCTTCAAGAAAGGTTCGCAAATATGCAACAAACGTTGCAATCGCAACAAGATACCCTGGATCAGCAGACAAAATTAACCAGTGACCTGCAATTTAAAAATCTAAATAATGTTTTGGTTGCACAGCATTGGGTGCAATTAGCCAATAATTATTTTTTGCTTACCGCTAATATCCCACATGCTATTAATTTCTTAGGCCAAGCTTTAAATGAGTTAGATAAAGTGTCTGATCCACAGTCTATAGTGTTGAAGCAAGCATTACAGAATGATCTTGCAACACTAAGGAATATTCCCTGGGTTAACCCATATGATGTATATAATCGAGTAACGAGATTGCAGCAGCAAGTATTGCAGCTGCCCTTGTTACAAGTGCCAACACAAGATAAGGCAAGTAATCTTTTGCCGCCTTTAGAAAATGCTTCAAGTAGCTTTTGGCGTCAAAGCGTGCAAACCGCTTGGGATGCTTTGCGTCAAATGATTGTGGTGCACCACTTACCTAATGCCAATACACCGCCGTTTATTATGCCTGACCAGCGCCCTTATATTTACCAAAATCTTTATGTTTTACTTAATGAAACCCTATGGGCGGTATTAAATGAAGATGTTGATATTTATCACGCTAGTTTGAAGCGCGTGAGCGATTGGATAAATCAATATTTTGACTTAAGCGCGCCGGCAGTGACAAGCGTATTAGGTGAGCTGGCTCAGCTGCAATCTATAACATTGCAGCCCGCTAAAGGCGTGATGTTAACTTCACCAAAAGCTTTTCAAGATTATTTAAAAAATAGCTAAGCAGACTAGGAGTTTACATGCTGCGTCTGATTGTCATTCTAATCGTATTAATTGCCTCCGTGCTAGCTGGCGCACAGCTTGCCCAACACCCAGGCTATGTTTTTATTTCTTATCAGCAGCAAGTTATTGAAATGCCATTGTGGTTTGTAGTGATTGGTTTAATCATAATATTTTTAGTCTTTCACGTTCTGTTGCGTAGTTTAGCTTTTATTCATAACCTTGATATGGGTTTTAGAGGTTGGTGGCGAAGACGCCGCTCAGCTAAGGCTTATGATAAAACGCAGCGAGGGATGCTTGAAATTTTAGAAGAACATTGGGTTGGTGCCGAGCAGCATCTTCTGCAAGGTGTAACCCCTATTAAAAATCCGGTGGTGAATTATTTATTAGCAGCGAAAGCAGCTTACGAACAAAAGGCATTTGAACGAGCTGATGCTTATTTACAAAAGGCCTATCAAGCAGCGCCTGAAGATGAAATTATTATCGGCATAATGCAGGCTAGATTTCAGTTTGGGCAAGGCCATCTCGAGCAAGCACAAATGGTTTTAGCGCGTTTACGTAAAATTGCTCCGTATCATCCTGCCGTGTTGAAAACATTAGAGCGGATTTATATCCAGGCTGGGCTTTGGAATCAATTATTGGAGCTTTTGCCATATTTAAGAAAAGCAAAAGCCATTAGCCGCTATCAAGCTGCCATATTTGAGAGGAATATCTATTGTGAGCTATTGAAAGAGACGAGAAGTAAAAGCTTAGGTGCTCAGACTGCCCGCGAGCTGTGGCATAAGATACCAAAAAAAATACGCCTACACCCTGATGTGGTTCAGCTTTATGCTGAATTGTTGCAAGAAGATAATGTGGCTTCAAATGAAGTTGAGCCACTCATCCGCAAAATTTTAAATAGAAGTTGGCGTGAAGATCTTGTTAAAGCTTATGGCAGATTAAAAACTTCTCGACCAGAATATCAATTAGCGTCAGCAGAATCTTGGTTGAAGCTATACGGCAATCGTCCAGCTTTGATATTAACGGCTGCTCGTTTGAGTATGAAAAGCCAGCTATGGGGCAAGGCTAAGGCTTATTTAGAAGAGGCTTTAAGTCACGAGCCCAGTGCCGAAATCCAGCTTGAGCTAGCTAAACTCCTTGAATATTTAGGAGAAAATCAGTTAGCTCTGCAACATTACCGAAAAGGGCTAGAAATAACTGTAGTTTAATTAGCTCTTTAGGCCTAATTAAGCTATTTATTTTTCAATATTGGTGCTAAAATTAAGCAAAACAGTAAAAAATGCACACAATATTGAGGAATTAACGTATGAGCAGCTCTCATTCGTCATTGTCATCTACGGAGACTCCCTATAAAGGAAAATACAAAGAGCAATACCAACAATTCGCCGATTATTTAATTGATCAGGCTAAACATTTTTTTAAACTGCCATCGGATACCCAGCAACAGTGCTTTGCAAGTTTAGGTGAGGTTTCAACTGCGCCCCAATATTACTTTTCGCCTACAGACACAGTTAGAAAATATGCAGAAGATTTTTTTAGCGCATTTTGGGCAGACGAGGCAAATAGAACCACAATAGATAAAACCCAAGCTAAAAAACATAAGAAGTGTAATGCTGATATTCCTGCTTGTATCTCCTTTGTAGGGGTAGAAGCTGGTAGCAGTATGGGCTCACAAAATATTTGTCTTATTTCTATTTCAGGTAGCGGCAGTCAAAAAAATACAGTGCCTTGGACTGCGGTCAGTAATTTCCTCAAAAAGAATAAAGCAATATCTTCTTGTCGTTTCGTGCTAGTAGATTTAATAACTGAAGATTTTCGTGAGTTGATTTTAAAGACTTTAGATGAGGTTGTAACACTTCAGAGCAATAATGAAGTGTCATCACCAAAGCCTAAACATCCCTCAAAAAATTGTTCTGAGAAGGGTTTTGGCGCAGCAGTTGCCAAAATTTTCTATGATCGAGCTGCGAAATCTGAAAAGCTTAAAATTACCGGTGTAGTAAATTGTGTTTTTTATCCTTATCTGCCTAAACATTTTGATGAGCTTGAAAAATCTGCAAATCATGTGAGTAGCCCTAGCTCGCTAACAGCAAAAAATGGTAATGATGTCTTGAAGTCCGCCTCATCTAATCAAGAATATTTGACTCCTGTTATTTTTTGCTGCGCGAATTGTCAAGCTTATAAGAGTACTATGCTGTATCTGATGTGGGCTTCTTCAAATTATTATGACAGCTTACGTAATACCACTACTCCATCGAAAGTTAGGCAAATCCAAAATATAATGACTTCGCCCTTAAGTTTTAAAATAACTCCAGAACAAGAGAAAGTTAAAACAAAGAAAAAGCAGTTAAATTTCGGTGCACATAATAATTTTTTTAAGGCAAGCATCGATGAAGCAAGCCAAGAACTATCCAACAATTCGCCCACTTCAGAAAGTAAAAGCGATGGAGAAGATGAAGAAAAAGCGATATCCACTGGAGTTAAGAATTTAGACTTTTAAGTTATTCTGCGTTCTATCCGTGCTATATTTCTCTCCCATCAAAGGAGGGAATTAAATGCATACTCTAGTCATCGAATATTCTGATAATGAAAATCTATTTAAAGGCTCAGTCGCTTATTCAGGTAACGAGAAGAAACCTGGTGTTCTTATCGTGCACGATTGGGGCGGTTGTAATGATTTTGCTCGCCAAACAGCTGAGCAGATCGCTGAATTAGGTTATGTCGGTTTTGCTATTGATATGTTTGGTCAAGGTAAGACAGGCAACACTAAAGAAGAAAAGAGCGCACTAATAGCTCCTTTGGTAAACGACCGTCAGCTCTTATTGAAGCGCATCCAAACTGCTCTGGTCACGTTAAAAACCATGCCAATGGTTGATCCTAATAAAATTGCAGCCATGGGTTTCTGTTTTGGCGGTTTATGCGCTTTAGATCTGGCTAGGAGTGGTAGCGAGCTGCAAGGTGTGGTGAGTTTTCATGGATTATTGCATGCGCCCGAAGATGCAAAAAATCATGCTATTAAAGCAAAAATTTTAGTGCTCCATGGATTCGATGACCCTATGGCCACTCCACAACAAGTCGTCGAGTTTGGCAATGAAATGACAAAAGCTAAAGCAGATTGGCAAGTTGTCCTTTACGGCCATACTATGCATGCGTTTATGAATCCAAAAGCTAATGATCCAGGTTTCGGCACGGTCTACCAGCCACAAACGGCACAACGTGCTTGGCTAGCCATGAAGAACTTTTTTCAAGAAATCTTCTAAGCGATTCATTAACAGGGACATCTTGTGGGGGTGTCCCTATTTTCCCCTTGCCTCTAACTGCAGATTAGTTTATTTTTGCTCCCTGAAAGAAGAATTACGAGACTAGTACTGGCATGACTACAAAAGACGAAACGATAGATCAAGAACGCCGCTGTTTTTTGCGTCGAGCAACAGCAACAGTCGGTGGTGTTGGTATTGCGGCAGCAGCTGTTCCTTTTGTGAGCTACTGGATGCCCAGCACAGATACCGAAGCAGCAGCTGCACCCATGAAAGTGGATATCAGTACCCTTCAACCGGGGCAACAACTTACTATTCCGTGGCGCGGCCAGCCTATTTGGTTTATTCGCCGTACGCCGGAAATGCTGGATACATTACCACAATTAACCCGTGCCTTGCGCGATCCCAATTCAGAAGAGCCGCAACAACCGGCTTATGCAAAAAATGTCCACCGTTCTATTAAGCCTGAAATTTTAGTGGCTGTTGGAATTTGTACACACTTAGGTTGTGTACCAACCTATCGTCCAGATAAAGGCAGCATTTCACCCAGTTGGTTAGGCGGCTTTTATTGCCCTTGCCACGGATCTATGTATGATCTAGCTGGTCGTGTTTATACTGGCGTACCTGCTCCGTTAAATCTAAAAATTCCTCGTCACATGTATATCAGTGATAACGAAATCATGTTGGGCCAGGACAGTGAAGGCGAAGGAGATTAAGATTTATGGAACATACCACCTCCAAGAAATCGACTACCCGTTTAGGACAGCTTAAAGATTGGTTCTACACCCGTTATCCATGGGGTGATTTTATGACCAACCACTTGAGTGGCTATTATGCTCCTAAGAATTTTAACTTTTGGTATTATTTTGGTTCTTTTTCGCTTTTAGTTTTAGTTAGCCAAATTATTAGCGGTATTTGGTTAGCGATGGAATATGTACCCGTGGCCGACGGCGCATTTGCTTCTGTTCAACATATTATGCGTGAAGTGCCTTTTGGCTGGTTAATCCGTTTTATGCATACCACTGGTGCATCTGCTTTCTTTGTAGTGGTTTATCTTCATATGTACCGCGGCTTACTTTACGGCTCATACAAAAAGCCTCGTGAATTATTGTGGCTAATCGGTATGGCTATTTATTTAATCTTGTTATTAGAAGCTTTTACCGGCTATGTTTTGCCGTGGGGACAAATGTCATTCTGGGCAGCTGCCGTTATCACTTCTTTTGCTAGCGCTAGTCCTTACGTCGGCAAGTTATTAATGGTTTGGTTGCGCGGTGATTACAACGTTTCAGGTGTAACCTTGCACCGCTTCTTCTCGCTCCATATTATTGCCTTCCCGCTTATCATTGTCGCTATGGTTTTCGTACATTTAGTTGCCTTGCACAAAGTAGGCTCTAACAATCCAGATGGCATTGAAATCAAAGATCACAAAAAAGATGGCGTGCCTGTTGATGGTATTCCTTTCCATCCTTATTACACGGTGAAAGATATACTTGGCGTAGTCGTGTTTTTATTAGTGTTTTGCATCATCATGTTTTTTGCACCTAAGTTTGGTGGATTGTTCTTAGAGCAAGAAAATTATATTCCTGCTAACCCATTGCAAACACCAGAGCATATTACGCCTGCTTGGTATATGACACCGTTTTATGCGATTTTACGTGCTGTCCCTAATAAGCTATTAGGGGTAATCGCCATGGCCGCAGCCATTGCCTTTATGTTTGTTTTACCTTGGTTGGATAGGAGCCGCGTACGTTCCATTCGCTATAAGGGTACTTATTCTAAGATTGCAATTTTCACCTTTACAGTATGTTTTATTGGGCTTGGTTACTTAGGGCATGAACCGGTTTCACCGCTTTATACCTTCTTGGCTCGGCTCTTTACCTTCGTCTATTTTGCATTCTTCATCTTGATGCCTTTCTACACTTCAATCGAGAAAGATCATCCTGTGCCGGAGCGATTAACCTAATGATGAAACGATATCTAATTACCTTCATATTGTTGTTTATTCCTTGTATGGCTTTTGCTGAAGAGGAAGCGAACATTGCCTTGTCCAACCCAGAGGTAAATACTTCTGATATCGAATCAATCAAGCGTGGTGCACGTTTTTTTGCAGCCAACTGCATGTCATGCCACACTTTAGTTTACATGCGTTACAATAAGCTCGCCCAAGAGTCCGGTGTGCTCTATGAAAAAATGCCCGTTAATGTTACTAACTGGCCCAATGGTGTCGTTCCACCTGACCTATCATTAGAAACTGACAAGAGAGGCGCAGATTGGGTTTACACTTATTTACACAGTTTCTATCAAGACACCACTCGTCCGAATGGCGTCAATAATTTGGTGCTACCTAATACTGCTATGCCTGGGATTATTACTCCATTTCAAGGCACTCAAGCACGTATTGAGGGTGAACCTGAAAAAGCATTGTTCCATTCGTTACATTGGTTTGATTTATTGGTTTTGCAAAAACCTGGTTCCATGACCCCAGAGCAATTCGAT
>CAZXFO010000173.1:0-8368 GCA_964639745.1 uncultured Coxiellaceae bacterium
TAGCTTTCTTGGTGGCAACTTTTATCTCAGCTACGCTTAATTTTTTAGGCATGAAATTTTTGGTGTTCAAGCCGAAAAACTGGAGTCCGGTATGAAATTTTCTTTAGTTATCCCTTGCTATAATGAAGCCAAAAATATTCCACTATTATTAGAGCGCTGCGCTAAGCTCGTCGCGCAAAAGCCAGTAGAAGTGATACTCGTTGATAATGGTTCATCCGACGACACGCCCGATGTATTGAGAAATTTATTGCCACAATACCCTGGTTGTAAGAGTGTTAGAGTAGATGTCAATCAAGGCTATGGTTTTGGTATTTTAACAGGACTAAGGGCGGCTAGTGGCGATGTTATTGGCTGGACGCATGCTGATATGCAGACGGATCCTATTGATGCTGTACAAGGATTTAGTTTATTTGAGCAGCACGGTCTAAATATTTTTGTAAAAGGGAAGCGCTACGGTCGCGCTTGGTCTGATACCTTTTTTACAATTGGCATGAGTTTTTTTGAAACATTATTGTTGCTAATGCCTTTGTGGGATATTAATGCTCAGCCAACCTTACTCTCCAAAAGCTTTTTTGAAACCTGGCAGAATCCACCACATGATTTTTCTTTAGATTTGTATGCCTATTATCAAGCTAAAAAGGCCAAATTTGCTGTGCAGCGTTTCCCTGTTTATTTTGGTAAGCGCGCTCATGGGGTTTCAAGTTGGAATATTAATTGGGCTGCTAAGTTTAAATTTATAAAAAGAACAATAGCTTTTAGCTTGCGCTTAAGAGGATCGCTGCATTCATGAAAATCATAGCGCACCGAAAAAACACTTTAGCAGAACTAAAAGCTACTCCTCTGCAATATGGAGTCGAAATCGACATACGCAGTTTTAAAGACCAGTTGATATTACAGCATGAGCCTTATGTTGAAGGAGAATTGCTGGCTGATTGGCTGCAAGCTTATAAACACGGAACCTTAATTTTAAATGTTAAAGAAGAAGGTTTAGAAGCACGATTAATTGAAATGATGCGTTCATATCAAATTGATGATTATTTCTTTTTAGATCAATCTTTTCCATTTTTAGTGAAGTGGGCTAATGCTGGTGAAAGCCACTGCGCAGTGCGAGTTTCTGAATTTGAATCTATTCAAACTGCGCTAACACTTGCGGGGAAAATTGATTGGGTGTGGGTTGATTGCTTTAATCGCTTGGCATTGCAGAAAGAAGAGGCTAAAGCTTTGAAAGAAGCAGGTTTTAAGTTGTGTTTAGTGTCACCAGAACTACAGGGAAGACGTCAACCGCAAGACATAGCTCAGATACAAGCTGAGCTTAAGAGCAGAAATATTGTCATTGATGCGGTTTGCACAAAGTTTCCAGAATTATGGAATAAAATTACTAATGAATAAGCTATTTAAAAATCCCTTATTTATATCAGGATTGGCGCTGCGCATTATTATGTTGAGTATAGTGCTACCACTTGCTGCTTCACGTTGGTATGTGCCTTTTTTAGATGTCACCACACAATACTTGAGTTGGAATCCCTGGCGGGTGTTTTTATCTCAAGGTGGATTAAGCGCCGCTTTTCCTTATGGCTATATTATGTGGGCTGCTTTTTTACCGTTAACTTTACTTAGTCATTTATTTGGAGCATCGTCGTATTGGGGTTACGGTTTAACTCTTCTCATTGCTGATTTAGGTTTGCTACTCTTATTAAGGAAATTATTTCTAACTCGTGATCGGCCGCTACTCATAACTTACTGGTTATCTCCCATTGTTTTGTTTGCCACCTATTGGTTAGGGTTTAACGATGTTTTGCCAGTTGCATTGCTCTGCCTCGCACTTTATTTTTTAAAGCAATTAAGATTTTCACATTCAGGCATATTATGTGGAGCAGCAGTTTCCGCTAAGCTGAGTATGGTCTTAGCTATTCCATTTTTCTGTATTTACATTTTCAGAAATAGAGCTTTGCGACATTTGTTGCCACACTTTCTATCGGGTTTTATGGCAACTGTCATTATACTATTTTTACCATTCCTAGCTTCTCCCGAAGGCTGGTACATGCTGTTTTATAATCCTGAAGTTGGTAAAGTTTTTCAATTTGCCTTACAAATAGGGGATGGCACGCCGGTTTATTTATTGCCTATGACTTATATGTTGATGCTCTATTTAACATGGCGTATTCGACGAATTAGTTTTGAGCTATTTAATATTTTGCTGGGTTTATCATTTTTCTTAGTGGTGTTGTTAACGCCAGCCTCTCTGGGTTGGTTTATGTGGATTATGCCTTTTTTAGTGCTATATCAGACTATCAGTACTAACAAAGTTACGCCGTTAATCATAACTGGTTTTACACTACTTTATGTTGCTTGTAGCTTTTTAATGGCGCCTGCACCATTAATTTTAGGCCATGATGGTGCAGCGATACTGGCATTAAAGCTTAGTGCATTATTAGGTGAAAAAAATATAGCGTTATTACACACGCTATTTTTGACGGTAGGGGTAGTGTTGATTTTCCGAGTTTGGCAGGAAGCAGTGAGGGCCAATCATTATTTTCGCTTAAGCCGTAAGCCTTTTATCATCGGTATTGCTGGTGATTCAGGTTCGGGTAAAGATACCTTGGCACAATCTTTACAGGGCTTATTTGGCAAGCATTCTGTGACTCAGCTTTCTGGCGACGATTACCATCTTTGGGATAGGCAAAAGCCGATGTGGGAGGTAATGACCCACTTAAATCCGCGTGCTAACGATTTAGAGCAATATGCGCATGATCTTATTTCGCTTTCAAATGGCGACGCTATCTACACGCGGCATTACGACCATCACATTGGCAAAATGACGCGTCCACAGCGCGTAGAAAGTAATGATTTTATTATCGCGACGGGGTTGCATGCTCTATATTTGCCAATATTGCGTGATTGTTACGGGCTTAGTATTTATCTCGATATAGATGAAGATTTGCGTCGTTATTTCAAGTTACGACGTGATGTTTTACAACGTGGGCATAGCAAAGAAAAAATTTTATCTTCATTGAATAAACGTGAGGATGATTCACGCCGTTTTGTGCGTCCCCAGGCTGCTTATGCTGATTTGGTTTTATCATTGCAACCTATACAGCCTAAGGCATTGGAAAATATCGAAGGCGAGGATGCATTGCGGCTCAAGTTACTTGCACGCTCTCGCTATGGATTAAATGAAGAGTCATTGGTGCGTGTCTTGGTAGGGGTTTGTGGATTAAATGTAGATATGCAAATCAGTGAAGATAGCAGCATGATTGAACTAACCATTGAAGGCGAAGCCACCGCTGATGATATAGCTTTGGCTGCACTAAAACTGTGCCCGCGGATTAAAGAATTTCTAGATATAACACCGCGCTGGTTGGATGGGGTTCAAGGCTTAATACAATTAATGACTTTATCGCATATTAATCAATCTCTAAGAGAGCGGCTCCTATGACCAAGATTTTTAAACCCGAATGCTTTATACAGCGACCCGATGCAATTTTATTTGATACTGATAACACACTTTATGCTTATGATCCTGCGCATGAAGCTGCAATGAAAGCTATACGGGAGAAAGTCACTCGAATGTTTTCAATCAGCGCAGAGCAGTTTGATCAAGCTTTTGCTCAGGCTAGGCAAGAGATCAAACAACGTTTAAAACATACGGCCAGTTCGCATAGCCGTTTGCTGTATTTTCAGCGCATGCTGGAAATTATTGGTTTAGGCTCACAGGTTTTACTTGCTTTAGATTTTGAGCAAACTTACTGGCGTACTTTTCTAAGCGCCGCTGAGTTATTTGATGGTGTTAAAGAGTTGTTAGATGATTTGCGGCTATATGGTATTCCTACAGCTATAGTGACAGATTTAACCGCGCAAATTCAATTTAGAAAAATTGTTTATTTTGGCCTTGACCGTTACTTTGATTACATCATCACCAGCGAAGAGGTTGGGTTTGATAAACCTCATCCAGCACCTTTTAAAATTGCCCTTGAGAAAATGAATATGCAGGGTCAATGCATTTGGATGATTGGCGATAATCCTGTTAATGATATTCAGGGCGCGCGAGAAAATATTGGAGCTGTAACTATCCAGAAAATCCATAAAGGGGTTAAGTTAGGTGAAGGAGAGGCTTCGCCAGATGCTGCTATATCTGAGTTTAGTGACTTAAGAAGATTGCTTCACACGATTTTAGAAAAGGACGAAAAAGAATGCGAAATTTCAGCAACCGAATTAGCTATAAACACACCTTAATTATATTAGCTGTTGTGGCTATAGCTTATTTGGCTACCCTGTTCATCTATGTTCATGGTCCTCTCGATGGGCAATTTAATAAATTTTTCCTACCAGCAAAAATGTTTGGTGTACCTTCTGATTTGCGCGCTAAAGGTATTGATGAATTATTTAAGGATGACTTAAATACGGGCTGGGATGGTCAGTTTTATTACTATATTGCTAATGATCCTTTAGCCTTAAAAGATACCGCACAGCACGTTGATGCAGATGCTTATCGTTACCAACGTGTGGGATTGCCTTTGCTTGCTAAAGTAGTATCAGTTTTATCTTTTCAATCCTGGGTTAGTCCGTTAACTTATTACTTAACAAGTTTATTTATTATTCTGTTAGCAGTATTTTTTGCAGCTAATTTTTTTCAGCAAAGGAAATTTAACCCTTATCTGATTTTATTTTGGGCTTTGGGTATGGGGACCATGGTTACTCAATTAAATGGTTTGCCTGATGCGGCCGCAGATGGCTTGTTGATCATTGCCTTAATTTGCTTAATTCGAGGATGGTCGGCATTATATGCAATAGCCATTAGTTTTGCTGGTTTATCGCGTGAAATTTATCTATTGTTGCCACTATTTTTTATTCTAGTCGAAGGTGTGCTACAGCTTAAGCGAATTGGCCTGATAAAAAGTATCAGTATAGGCCCAATAATGACTTTGTTTAAAAAAACCTGGATGCATATTATACCTGTGATAGTCATTGTGGGTTGGCAATGTTACGTCAGAATTAGATTTCATGTTTCGCCTTCTGATCAAGCTCACGGTATTTTAGGGTTGCCACTTGCTGCCACCTTTAAATATATGCTGGGTGGCTATAAAAGGGTTCATCCTTTGCTGGGAGATAGCAATGCTGCTTATATGGAAGGTTTTGGAATTACTTTTTATCTGCTGCTAGTAATCGCTGTGTTAAGAGAGCTGGCGCATTATTTGGCAAAGTTTAGTAAAGAAAAGGAGTTTAATTTTATCAGTATTGGCTTGGCTTTTGTTGCCATTATAGCTATGTATTTATGTTTTGGTCGTACCGTAATGATGCATCATACAGGGTACTTTAAAGCAGCCAATATATTTTTATTTTTGTTACCTTTCATGGCATGCCTCGAACAAACAAAGCTGTCAAAAATTTCTTTATGCATATTATTCATCAATCTTATATTTTTTGATTATCTATTGTGGAATAGAATATCTACCGGGCCCTATCATACGGAGCGTATAGTGTATGCGCAAAGTCAGCCTGCTTGTCTTAAAAACTATAGCGCACAAATTAAGCCTTTATCCTTAGAGATGGTCTACCGCTATCACTTTCTAAAGCATGTTTTTGGGCCCAGTACAACTGTTATCACTGCTGAAATTAAGAATACTTCCAATGAAATCTTTTATCCTTATCAAGGTAAAGGTGGTGTTAACCTCAGTTATCAATGGCTAGATGCTAAAACTTTGTGTGTGATAAAAGATGGTTATCGTAGCTCTCTGCTTGAAGCCTTGCCTCCGCATAAGAGCACTGTTCTTCCTTTAAGATTGTCTTATCCACATAAACCGGGACAGTATATCTTGAAGGTGACGCTGGTGCAGGAGGGCTGCTCGTGGTTTTACTTAGCTAACCCTAATAGTGCATTTAGTATGCCTTATACAGTGAGATAGATTTATGGATTTATCTGCAACAGTAAAGCGTTATTCTGCACAAATAGGTAATGACCCCTTACTCATTCAGGCTGCCGGCGGCAATGTCTCTTGGAAAGAAGAAGGCACTTTATGGATAAAGAGTTCTGGTACATGGCTGAAGGATGCCATAAAAAAAGAAATATTTATTCCCTTAGATTTGGCTAAGACACATTTTTTGATAGCAGCCGGCGAAGCCAAATTTGATACAGCTACTACGATAGAAACCGAGCTTCGTCCTTCAATTGAAACGTCGTTACATGCTTTGTTACCACATAAAATTGTCGTTCACGTTCATGCCGTTGAGGTTATAGCACGTGCTGTCATGCAGGATGCCAAAAATGATTTTGCCTGCCTATTAAAAGACCTTAATTGGTTGTGGGTCGATTACGTTAAGCCAGGGCCTAATTTAGCTCAAGCTATTCATAAAGCCACCGATGGCAACAATTTACCTGACATTTTGATTTTGGGAAATCATGGGCTAGTTGTTGGTGGAAATAATATAGAAGAAGTTAACAGCTTGTTAGAAACTGTCATAAAAAGATGCCAGATTATACCCCGACATATTACTCAAATTAATATTGAAGATTTGGATAAAGATAAAAAATGGCAAAGCCAGGGTTATATAATTCCAGAAGATCAAAGGCTACATGCTCTTGCGCTCGACGATACATGCTTAGAAATAGCTCGCAATGCCTGGGTGATGTATCCTGATCATGCTGTTTTTTTAGGATCAAAAGCTTGTTTCAGTAATAAGCTGATTTTCAATAGCTCTTCAAAACCTGCCTGCATACTGGTTCCAGGTAAAGGCGTATTAATCAATGCTGAAATTAGTCAATCTCAATATGCAATGCTCCAATGTTATTTGGAAGTTGCATTACGTATAGTGGAACCGCATAAAATTTCTCCTTTAACTGACGATCAAATAAATGAGCTTTTGAACTGGGAACAAGAAAAACATCGTCAGGCTATGAGTATTTAGAGATTAAGTTAATACAGTTTCGATGTGTAAAGTTTTAGGGTGTGATTTGGCTAATGCTTGCTTTTGCATTATAGTACTTGATATAGATGATCAGATATAAACAATGGAGTACTGATTTTGAGAATA
The DNA here is from genome assembly GCA_964639745.1 of uncultured Coxiellaceae bacterium. Taxonomy (GTDB): domain Bacteria; phylum Pseudomonadota; class Gammaproteobacteria; order DSM-16500; family DSM-16500; genus JABDGC01. The sequence continues at coordinate 7,030 of CAZXFO010000173.1, forward strand.
CTGGTAACCGGCGCTGATGGATTTACAGGACGTCATTTTATTCAAGCCGCACAGGCTCAAGGCCATGAAATTGTTCGGCTAAAAGCAAATTTAACAGATTACTCATTAGTACAAGAAGAAGTAGCTCAAAATTCTTGTGACGCAGTCGTCCATTTGGCAGCTATAAGCTTTGTCGGTGCTGCAGATGAAAGTTCTTTCTATCGCGTTAATGTGGTTGGAACCTGCAATCTTTTAAAGGCATTAACAACACTGACTGTAACCCCTAAAATAATATTGTTAGCCAGTAGTGCGAACATCTATGGTAATTGCGATCAGTCTCCCATCAGTGAAGAACAGGTTCCAGCGCCTCTCAACCATTATGCGATGAGTAAATTAGCAATGGAGCATATGGCTAGAACTTATATGGACATGTTGCCAATATTTTTTGTGCGGCCTTTTAATTACACAGGCCCTGGTCAGGGTGAAATATTTATTCTGCCTAAAATCGCAGCTCATTTTGCTAAGCGAGCACCTTTTATTGAGTTGGGTAATATTCAAGTGGCCCGCGAATTCAACGATGTCCGTTTTGTTTGTGAAGCCTATCTACGCTTGTTGAATCAAGCTGATCCTGGCGAAATTTATAATATATGTAGCGGTAAGCCTGTGGCGATCAGCGAGATCATTGAGCTTTTTATGGCGATGACTCAACATGATATCGAAGTGAGGGTCAACCCAAGCTTGGTGCGTCGAAATGATATTCAAAGTTTATACGGTGATCCGCAAAAGTTAATTGCTACTGTGGGTGAAATCTCCATGCCAACTTTGACCGAAACCATAGAATGGATGCTGGAAAAGAATTATGTAACTACATAAATAGCCATGTAGTCCATAGCATGGTTAATATTTGGACTAATTTTGTACTTCCTTTCAGCCAAAACCTCTTTATAATTGGTCCATTCATCTGGGGATTAAAGTGAGCAAAATTTTATCAGCGCTCCATGAGCACCACCAAGTTATGTCTAAACTACAAGACATGGCACTTATCATCGAACAAGCAACTCATCAAATGGTAAGCGCCTTGAATCAGGGCAAGAAGATCTTCTTTATGGGTAATGGTGGCAGTGCTTCTGATGCTCAACATTTGGCTGCTGAATTAGTGGGCCGTTTTAAAGCTGAGCGTCGAGCTTTAGCGGCAATAGCGTTAGCCACAGATACATCTATTTTGACTGCTCTCAGTAACGATTATGATTATTCGGTTATTTTTTCGCGCCAACTCGAAGCTTTATGTCAACCCGGCGACGTCGTGGTTGGGATTACAACTTCTGGGACCAGTAAGAATGTTATTAGAGGTATCGAAACT
>CAZXFO010000174.1:0-2534 GCA_964639745.1 uncultured Coxiellaceae bacterium
TATCTATTCCTCTTGAGCAACAAACAGCTACTTCCACTATCGCACAAAAAGCCATTGCAGGTGGAATACACGGTGAGCAAGTCGATGGTAATGATGTTATTGCAGTCAGAGAACGTATTGATGTTGCTTTAACAAAAGCTCGTGAGCAACACCAAGCTAGTGTAGTAGAACTTGTATGTTATCGCCATCATGATCATACCACTGCAGATGATGCCTCTCGATATGAGGCTAAAGGTCGCCGAGAAACAGAATGGCCAAAGGAGCCTATCGCCCGCCTAAGAGTTTATTTAGAGCGGCAAGGATTATGGACATCGCAAGATGAAGAAGCATTGTTAGCAGAAAGTATTTTGCAAATCGACGATGCTGTAAAAGAGTATCAATCATTTGGCCTACAACCGCCCCAATCTATGTTTGATTTTCTTTATGCCAAACTTCCTAGTGCGTATGGTGATCAACGAAACTTTTTAGAGCATAACCAAAACGCCGGACAATAGGAGATAACCTGTGTCACAAATTACATTGGCCGAGGCTATTAACCAAGCACTAGATTATGAGATGGGCGTTGATAAGAGTATTGTATTGCTAGGTGAAGACATTGGTAAGAACGGCGGGGTTTTTCGTGCTACCCAAGGCTTGTTCGATAAATATGGGGCTGAGCGAGTTAAAGATACTCCATTAGCAGAATCCATGATAGGTGGTTTAGCGGTGGGGATGGCTGTGATGGGGTTAAAGCCAGTGGCGGAATTTCAGTTTCTAGGCTTTATTTATCCTGCTATGGATCAAATTATTAACCATGCAGCCCGCATTCGTAATCGAACCCGTGGCCAGATGAGCTGTCCAGCAGTCTTCCGCGCTCCTTATGGTTGTGGTATCCATGCACCAGAACATCATTCTGAAAGCATTGAAGCTTTGTTTGCCCATATTCCTGGTCTTCGTGTTGTGATTCCTTCCTCACCCAAAAGAGCCTATGGTTTATTACTAGCTGCAATCCGTGATCCAGATCCTGTTATTTTTCTGGAACCTTCTCGGCTTTATCGCTATGCCAAACAAGAGGTCCCTAATGATGGTGAAGCTTTGCCTTTAGATACATGTTTTATTTTGCGACAAGGCACAGATGTGACCTTAGTAACATGGGGGGCGATGGTTAAGGAAACTTTAGCAGCAGCTGAGATTTTAGCTGGAGAAGGAGTCCAAGCTGAAGTAATTGATGTAGCAACCATAAAGCCTTTAGATATAGAGACTATTATAGCTTCAGTAGAGAAAACAGGGCGCTGTGTTATTATCCATGAAGCAGCTAAGACCAACGGGGTAGGAGCTGAAATTTTAGCTCAAATTGCTGAGCATGCATTGTTCTCTTTAAAAGCTCCACCATTGAGAGTATGTGGGTATGATACTATTGTGCCTTATGCTCGGTTAGAAAAATATTATATGCCTGACGAGAAACGTATTATTGATGCTGTAAAAGAGCTCATGGAGTTTGAATGAAAATATTTCATTTGCCAGATCTAGGTGAAGGTCTAGCTGAAGCTGAAATTCGTGAATGGTATGTTCAAGAAGGTGATATAGTAAAAATAGACCAACCTTTAGTGAGTATCGAAACAGCTAAAGCTGTTGTCGATGTGCCTTCACCTTATGCTGGCCGTATTACTAAATTACATGGAAAAGTGCATGAAATAATTAAGACCCACGCAGCTTTAGTTGAATTTGATGGGGGTCAGGAAAACACGAAAGGTAGTATTGTAGGGCAATTAGATGAAAGTCAAAGTCCTCTACAGGAAGATATTATTATTTCACCAAAAGCTGCAATAAAATCATTCAATATTAAGCCCACAGTAAAAGCATTAGCTAAGCAGCTACAAGTCGATTTAAGTGAAATAATTCCAAGCGGAAGCCGGGGCGAAATAACTGCTGAAGATGTAAAACGCTATGCTGCAAATAAAACGACTAGCAAGTTTCTTCTTGGAGAGGCATTGCATGGCGTGCGTCGTACTATGGCTAATATAATGGCCCAAGCACATCAAGAAGTAGCACAAATTACCATTATGGACGATGTTGATATTAGCCATTTTGAATCAGATGCTGATTTGACAGTAATCGTGCTGAAAGCTATGGTAGCCGCGGTTAGAGTTGAACCTAGTTTAAACGCCTGGTTCGATAGTCGAACTATCGAACGTCAACTATTTTCAGAAGTTAATATTGGAATTGCTATCGATACAATAGAAGGTTTATTTGTGCCAGTCGTTAAAAACGTGGAGCAGCATGACGCCAAGACGTTACGCCAGCAAATTGATCACTTGAAAGAAAGTGTAAAGAAGCGTGCTATTACACCTGAAGATATGCGAGGCGCGACCATCGTATTATCCAATTTTGGTACTATAGCAGGTAAATATGCGAGCCCCATGGTTGTGCCACCTACGGTAGCTATTTTGGGTTGCGGCCGTATTCATGAGGCTCCTGTGGTTAAGAATGGCCAGTTAAGCGTTGGCCGAATTCTCCCTTTATCATTATCAGCAGATCATCGCGCCATAACGGGT
>CAZXFO010000175.1:0-8533 GCA_964639745.1 uncultured Coxiellaceae bacterium
CTTACTTCTTGCTGTTGAACTGATCGCTTACTTGCTTGGTAATATCAGTGCTTTCAGGAGCATAAACAACGGCTTGGGCATCAAGAACAAGATTATAGCTGTTCTTCTTAGCAATGCCGGTGACGATGCTATTTAAGTCAGCCAATAAACCTTGCATGATTTGATTTTGTTCTTTGTTCAAATCTTGCTGGTAAGCAACGACTTGTTTAACAAGAGCAGCACGATCGGTTTCTACTTTCTTCTGTAAAGAATCTTTATCTTTAGCAGCCATAGTAGATGAATCTTTCTTTAGTGCGTCAATTTGATCTTGTAAAGATTTTTGCTCGTCGTTTAACTTTTGTTGGCGGGGCTTAAATTGTTCTTCAAGCTTTTTGCTTAAGTCCGCAACGCGTGGTGATTGTTGTAAAATTTGCTGTACATTTACGACAGCCAATTTCATGTTTGCCGCGTCGGCTGCAAACGCCGAAGACATTGCAACGGCTCCCAAAACTACAGAACCTAATAAAGCAATAATTTTACGTTTCATAACATTCTCCAAGTTAAATAGTTAAATCCTTATAGCAGCCATGACCCTCTTTTTGCTTGCACTCAAGAGAAGCCTGATTATTTAAAGATTTTACCCTAAATTTGCTCCAAGGGAAAACTGAAATCTCTGATCTTTGTCGCCATCTTGGCGATTAAGCGGCTTGGCATAGCTAACGCCTATTGCAAAACCCATAGGAGCCAACCAATCAACTTCTACTCCCGCAGAGTAGCGTATGGGGCCCGAACCGGTGCTTTGCCCACCATATTTACGGTTATTGATCCCAGTGTACACATTTCCACCATCTATAAAGGCCATTGTCCTTAATGTATCAGAAATATGGTTGGGCACGATTAAACCAACACTGCCTACTGTGAGTAAGTTTCCGCCATAGGGGTTATTATTAGAATCACGTGGACCTAAGGTGTTGCCTTCAAAACCATGAACACTCTCAAACCCGCCCGTATAGTAATTTTTAAAGAAAGGATAGCCATTAATGCCATCAAAGCTATTGCCATATCCTAATGAAGCTCGAGCTGCTGCTATAAAACCACGAGCTAAAGGATAGTACCATTTGCCTTCAAAATTAAATTGGAAATATTTCAATGAGCCATCAGCTAAAGGCGCATAAAGATCGCCAAAGGCCTTTTCAATGTTGCCCATAGTCGGGAATATGGCCTTATCACGACTATCGCGGGTTATTCCGGTATGAATATGCGCTTGTTGAAAATGCCGACCGTGCTCATTGGTAAAATCAGTCACCTGCTCGGTTGGCTGGGAAGTTAAATGTATTAATGTATCCTCAACACCAAAACCCATATAAAAACGACTGAGTACATTTTTTTCTAACCCAATAGGAATACCATAAGTAACAGTTGCACCCATATCATTAGAAGTGAATGCTTTAGCCATATTGGCTCCAGCAGGGTTTACGCGAGAAACATATAAATTTACATCACGACTAATTCCATCGAGGGTGTAATAAGGGTCACTATATGCAACGCTGTAATATTTTTCATAGCGATTTTGGGTAAAGTTGATACCGAGATTATTACCCGTACCAAAAAAATTCTTTTGGTTTAATCCAACACCAAAACCAAAACGGTCGACCATTGAGTAGCTCGCGGTCACCGAAGCTTGGGCAGAATTATCTTCTGTAACTTTATAACTTACATCTACCTGGTCTTCTGTTTCTGGCACTGGCTTAACAGACATTTGCACATCTTTCATAAAAGGCAACAAGCTTAAACGATGCTTGGTTTCTTCTAAGCGAGATGTTGTCGCTGGAGCTGATTCAAACTGAGTAGCTTCACGACGTAAAGCCGCATCATTTGTACGATGGTTATCAACAAAAGTCAGGTGTCTTACATAAACTTTTTTACCAGGTGTAATTTGGAAAGCTAAAAATACTTGTTTTTTGGCTTCATCAATTTGCGGATCTACGGTCACTGATACAAAAAGATACCCATCATTGCCATAAATATCGGTAATGGCTTTTTCAGAATCTATAATCTCTTGGCGAGAAAACTTGTCGCCTGGCTTCATCGTAATTTTCTTTTCAATCTCTGCTTTTGGTAGTATCAAATCACCAGAGAGTTTATAGCCTTTAATATAGTAAGGCACACCTTCGTCAACAGTAATGACAATATAAATAGCTTTTCTATCTGGAGTAATTTCAGCCTGGGCAGACTTAATATTAAATTTGAGATAGCCATGGTCCATATAAAAACCACGAAGTTTTTCTAAACTTTCTTCGAGCTTTTCCTCTGAATAACGATCGGACTGAGTGATAAAAGAAAACAAATTTGGCATTGAGACAGTCAACTGCTTTTGCAATTGTGCTTCGCTAAATACATGACTACCAATAATGTGAACGCCGCGAATCTTAGCCACTACCCCTTCAGAAATTGTAATTTTGACTGAGATACGGTTATTACTCATTTCAGCTGCATCAACTGTAATCTGCACATTGTAATAACCCATTTGGTAATACTGATTTAATAAGCTTTGCTTAATTTTTTCGAGTACTGCTGGGTTGTATACACGTCCCTCTACAACATCTAAATCTTTCATGACTGAATCTAAACGATCAGAACTAATCGCTGAGTTACCGGTAATTTTTAGATAGCCGATAATAGGTCTTTCAATCAATTTAATAACCAAAACACCATCGCGACGTGCCAAGGTAATATTTTCGAATAACCCAGTCTTATACAGAGCAGAAATAATCTTAGAGGTTTTTTCAGAGCTAATTTCTTCACCACGTCTTACGGGAAGATAATGACGCACTGTCTCGGGCGAAATTCGCTGCAATCCTTGAATTTCAATATCACGAATACGAAATTCATCTGCCCATGCCGGCATTATCATCCATAAAGAAAGGATTAAAAAAATTATTCTCATCATTTTATTATAGTTCTCTGTTAGCTGCTCATCCGGCTTAAAATAATTGCCCCTAATGTGAATATGGGGGCTGCTGCCGTTAAGCTATCCATTCTATCCAATAAGCCGCCGTGTCCAGGCAATAAATTCCCAGAATCTTTTAAGCCTTCACTGCGCTTTAACAAACTTTCAAATAGGTCACCAATCACTGAAAAAATAGCAGTGACAAAAGATAGGGTCAAAGTGTAAGGCCAGAAGTGATAAGGAACGCCGAACATATAAAGTGGAATTAACGTTACCACTAATGAGGCAATAATCCCTGCGTATACTCCAACACGTGTTTTGCCTGGACTCACATAAGGAACTAAAGGCTTCTTGCCCCAACGGCGTCCGGCAAAATAAGCTGCAATATCTGCGCTCCATACTAAGATAAATAAAAACAGTAAGAGGAATTGGCCGTTTGCATCGACATCACGAATAAAATTAATGGCAAACCAGCTAGGAATTAAAACAAACATGCCCATAATGCCCTGGCAAACCATCGATTGCTTCCAAAACAACCCTCTGGGGTAAAACAAAATTAAAGGTATAGTTGCCAACCAAAAGAAAAAAGTGAGATAGAAGAAGTCGACACATAAACTAATAGGTACAGGAACGAAGAAAATCCCCTGCATGATAATTAGAAATAAACCCAGGTAAAAAAGTTTATGACGCGGCTTTTTCATCCCCATCAAATTAGTCCATTCCCAAGCGGCGCCTAGAGCAAAAATTTCCGTAAAGACGCAAAATACGGGGGGCGATGTAAAAAAAAGAGTTCCAAGAAAACCTGCAATTAAAATTACTGCTGTAATTAGGCGCTGTTTAAGCATAGTAGCTCACTTCTTAATTGTTCACTGGTACATCCAAACCGTCGCTCACGTTGAGCATAAAAAGCTAGAGCCTTATCAAATTCATCTTCATTGAAATCAGGCCATAACACATCGGTAAAATAAAGTTCGGCATAAGCAAGCTCCCATAACAAAAAGTTGCTTATTCGCTGCTCGCCGCTCGTGCGTATAAAAAGATCAGGAGCAGGTAAGTCACCTATTGCTAAATTCCGTGTAATTAATTCAGCGGAAATTTCTTTGCTTGAGATACTACCTTTCTCTATTTCACTACCGATTCTTTTCATGGCTTGGGTAAGATCCCATTGTCCGCCATAATTCGCTGCTATCACCAACGTAAATTTTTGGTTGTTAGCTGTTAATGCTTCTGCTTGGGCTATTTGTTTTTGGAGTTTTTCTTCAAAATGGAAACGATCACCAATAACCCTAAGCTTAATACCCTGCTCATGTAATTTCTCAATATCGTTTTGCAACATGCTGAGGAAGAGATCAAGAAGAAAATTCACTTCGAAAGGAGGACGACGCCAGTTTTCACTACTAAAAGCAAATAAAGTTAAAATTTCTACTCTACGTTCCATCGCCCGTTTAATCACAGCACGAACTGAATCCACCCCTGCTTTATGGCCTGCAACTCGCGGCAAAAAGCGCTTACGAGCCCATCGACCGTTGCCATCCATAATAACAGCAACATGACGCGGCAAATTGAGTGATCCACTTGTCCCTTCAGCTGTGTTTGACATTAAAGCCCTTAGACTGCCATTAAATCAGTTTCTTTAGCCGCCAATAACTGCTCTACTTCGGCAATAAACTTGTCCGTTAATTTTTGAGTTTGATCCGCTAATCTTCTTTCATCATCTTCAGTGATTTCTTTGTTTTTGAGTAGCTCTTTGAAAGATGCATTGGCATCTCTGCGAACATTACGAATACTGACGCGGGCTGTTTCAGCTTCAGTACGAACTACTTTAATTAATTCTTTACGTCTTTCTTCATTTAAAGGTGGCATTGGCACACGGATCACATCACCAGAAGTGACCGGATTCAAACCCAAACCTGCATTAAGAATTGCTTTCTCGATAGTAGGGATCATTTTCTTTTCCCACGGGGAAATCAACAAAGTACGGGCATCACCTACATTAACATTAGCTACTTGGCTTAAAGGTGTATCATTACCGTAATAATCAACTTTTACATGCTCAAGGATACTTGGATGAGCACGACCAGTACGAAGCTTGGCCATATCTTGTTTAAAGACTTCGATAGACTTTACCATTCGCTGTTCTGCTTCTTTTATCACTTGTTGTGACATAGCTCTCTCCATTATCAATTATTAAGCTAGCACTTAGCCATTATTAATGAGTGTTCCGACATCATCGCCTAAAATGATTCGTTGCAAAGCACCTTCCTTATTCATATTAAAAACTCGAATAGCTAAATTATTATCGCGACAAAGTAAAATAGAATTTAAATCCATTACTCTTAATTCTTTTTCTAATACTTCATCATAAGTTAAATGCGAATAGCGTTTAGCTTGTGGGTTTTTAATAGGGTCGTCTGAAAACACTGCATCAACCTTAGTGGCTTTAAGCACAATGTCTGCTTCGATTTCAAAGCCGCGTAACGCTGCAGCTGAATCTGTAGTCACTAAAGGATTGCCGGTTCCACCTGCAAATATTACCACTTTACCCTTAGTTAGCCGTTCTTTAGCAATGACATGATCAAAAGGTTCTGCCATACCAAGCATAGGTATAGCAGACATTAAGGTGGCAGAAATTGAATTTCTGGCCATGGCATTTCGTAATGCTATGCCATTGATAACCGTCGACAGCATGCCCATTTGATCACAGGCTACTCGGTCAATTCCAGAAGCAGAAAGATCAGCCCCTCGAATTAGATTACCACCGCCTACAACCATTGCCACCTGCACACCTAAACTAGTAACAGAAGCGACTTCTTGAGTAATACGCGCTAATTTATTAGCGTCGATACCATTAAAATTATCGCCTTGTAAAGCTTCACCGCTTAATTTCAATAAAATCCGTTTATATTTAGGTTGAGCAGCTGCTGATTCCATATTAGCTTCCCTGGATTTGTGACATTACGGCTTGCGCAAAATCTTCCTCTACTTTTTCTATGCCTTCACCTACTTCATAACGGTGGAATGCAATAACTTTAGTACGATTTTTGTTAAGCAATTCGCCAACAGTCACATCGGGGTTTTTAATAAATGGCTGGCCAATTAAGCTAATATCATTTAAGAAATTCTTTAATTTGCCTTGAACCATTTTTTCAATAATTTCTTTGGGCTTACCACTGGTTTCAGCTTGAGCTGAATATATTTCTTTTTCTTTTTGCACTAAATCTTCAGAAACATCTTCAGGATTAATGACCACAGGACGATTAGCTGCAATGTGCATAGCAATATCTTTAGCAAGTTCTTTGTTATCAGCATCTAATTCAACTACAACACCGATACGCTCACCATGGCGATAAACGCCAATAGTTTGTTCTGCTGGATTAGTTAAAGTGTTGGAGAAAACGATTCGACGAATAAGCACATTTTCGCCGACTTTGCTAATTAGAGCTTGTCTAGCATCTTCAACAGTCTGGCCACCATGCCCTTTTAATGGCAGGGTTGCTAATTTATTAATATCCGCAGTTTTAGTATCCCATGCAGTTTCTGCAGTAGCCTTTGCAAAACTGACGAAGCTTTCATCACGACCCACAAAGTCAGTTTCACTATTGACTTCAATCATCATTGCACTTTTTTGATCGGCATCGGCTAAAGTAACTACGATACCTTCGGCAGCAGCTTTACCTGCACGCTTAGCGGCTTTTAATATTCCAGATTTGCGTAATTCTTCAATGGCTAATTGGATATCACCTTTGGTTGCTTCCAAAGCTTTTTTGCATTCCATCATTCCGGCACTGGTTTTTTCACGTAATTCTTTTACAAGTGCTGCTGTAATTGCTGTCATAATGACCTCGTCTCTCAGTTGTTGATGATGCTGTGCTGAGTGAATCAACACAGCAATATGCTAGCTAGAAGAATTAACTGCCTTCTTCTTCAGTATCTTGGCCTTTAGCTTCGTCCATTTCGACGAATTCTTCTTCCTGAGTGGTATCGCCAGTAGTGATGCCAGCTCTGGCTTCTAGAATGGTATCGGCCATAGCACGAGCATATAAACGAATAGCACGGCTAGCATCGTCATTTCCTGGCACAACATAACTCACACCTTCAGTGCTATTGTTAGTATCAACAATACCGATAACAGGAATACTTAAACGATTAGCTTCGCGAATAACGATGTTTTCGTGGCCAACGTCAACCACAAATAAGGCATCAGGTATACCGCCCATGTTTTTGATTCCGCCTAAGCTATTATTCAACTTGGCTTTTTCACGGGTTAATTGCAGAATTTCTTTTTTGGTTAATTTGCCGAAATTGTTCTTTTCGAACATGGCTTCTAATTCTTTGAGACGCTTAATAGATTGGCGAATAGTTTTATAGTTCGTCAACATACCACCTAACCAACGGTGGTTAACAAACGGCATATGGCAGCGCTCAGCTTCTTCCCGCATAATTTCATGGGCTGCATGCTTAGTACCAACAAACAAAATCTTACCTTTTTTAGCGGCAATGCCACCAACAAAATTTAAGGCATCTTGGAACATAGGCAAGGTATGTTCGAGGTTAATAATATGAACTTTGTTACGGACACCGTAAATAAAAGGTGCCATTTTAGGATTCCAATAACGGGTTTGATGGCCGAAGTGAACACCGGCTTCCAACATTTGACGCATAGTAACAGCTGACATAAATATAACTCCTAAGGGTTAAGCCTCCACGGATCCCTTTCATCAACCCTATTACTAGAGCACCCTGATGCCAGGTTTTGATACGTGTGCGACTGTAGATTAAATTAAAAAGCATGCCTTTATACCACAATTTACGAGCTTCAAACAATATTAGCTTTTTAAGATTTCCTTAACCCTCAACAGCTATAATCTGTACAGAAAAGCCGACAACCGCTAGAATGGCGCTTTGGTTAATCAGACAGGCTAAAAATGACCAGTATTACGATCAAAACCCCTGAAGAAATTGAAAAAATGCGCACCGCAGGCCGGCTGGCAGCCGAAGTCCTGGATATGATTGGGCCGCATGTTAAAGAAGGGGTCACTACCGAAGAACTAAACCAAATCTGCCATGACTACATCACCCAGGTTCAAAAGGCGATTCCTGCCCCTCTGAATTACCTCGGGTTTCCCAAATCCATTTGTACATCTGTTAACCACCAAGTTTGCCACGGCATACCGGGAGCCAAGAAATTAAAAAGTGGCGACATTATCAATGTCGATATTACGGTGCTTAAAGATGGCTATCATGGCGATACCAGCAAAATGTTTGTCATTGGCAAGCCTTCCATCTTAGCAGAGCGCCTCATTAGGATTACTCAAGAATGCTTGTACTTAGGGATCCAACAAGTACGACCAGGAGCCTATTTTGGCGACATTGGCGCTGTGATCCAAAAACATGCTGAAGCCAATCATTTTTCCATCGTACGCGAATACTGCGGTCACGGTATCGGAAAAGAATTCCACGAATCACCCAACGTTTTGCATTACGGTGTGCCTGGAACTGGGGATAAACTTGAACCCGGGATGATTTTTACCATAGAACCCATGGTCAATGCCGGCAAACGCCACGTGAAACTGTTACCCGATAATTGGACAGTCGTCACTAAAG
>CAZXFO010000176.1:0-9991 GCA_964639745.1 uncultured Coxiellaceae bacterium
TTTGTTAGCATGGCCGCAACCACTTTAATCATTGAATTCGAACATAGCCATGAATAATCATGTATAAAAACCCGAACTCATACATAACATTTATCATTTTCCTAATCTTAGCTGAAATGTCCGTTTATCTTTCCAATGATATGTATTTACCAGCTTTGCCTACCATGGTGGATGATTTTGGTGTTAACCCCAACCAAATCCAGCTTACGCTGTCATCATGGTTCCTAGGCTCAACTGCACTGCAGTTAATCATTGGGCCGTTATCTGATCGCTTTGGCAGAAAGCCCATATTAATTTTCGGCATGCTGCTTTTTTCCTTATCATCTTTCTTTTGCGCTTATACAGATAATTTTAATACTTTAATTATTGCTAGATTTATTCAAGGCTGCACCGTTGGTTTTGTGATAGTTGCCGGATATGCCAGCATTCATGAGATATTTAACCAAAAGGAAGCGGTACGTATTCTCGCAACAATGAGCTCAGTTGTAATTTTGGCTCCAGCTTTAGGGCCTTTTCTAGGCGGTTTAATTTCAACTGCTTTGAATTGGCGGTGGATTTTTTGGATTTTATTTATTGTAGGCATCAGTATTTTGATTGCGTTCATAAAGTGGATGCAAGAGCCATTAACTCCCGAAAAACGCTCTAAAATCAATTTTAGAATTCTTCTAGAACAATATAAGGCTATCATTTTAAATAATACATTTATGCGATTCTTATTTTGCTACAGCATCATTTTTGGCGGATTTATTGCTTGGTTAGTTGCTGGACCATTTATCATTGTCGAACACTTTCAATATTCACCGCTCATCTTTGGCATTGTGCAGGGACTAGTTTTTTTATTTTTTATCTTAGGATTACAGTTTGTTAAACGACGCTTAGACCGTTATGAAATATTTTCATTCATCAAAATTGGCATTTTGATTAATATTAGCGGTAGTGTAATTGCAATTGTTTATACTCGATTATTGCCGCAATCTTTGGGTGGGTTGATTATAGGTATGAGCTTTTATTCATTAGGATTTGGAATATGCTCTTCTCCTTTACAGCGATTAGCTATAGAAGCTTCGAAAGAACCTATGGGGTCGCGTATGTCTATTCTTTCAACTGCAATGGGTTTACTTGGGCTTTTAGCCACCGAATTAATTAGTTTCTACTACAATGGAGAAACATTGGTTTTAGCTTTAATTTTATTGGCTGCTTCTCTGCTAGCTGTTTGCCTATATCCCATCAGATTTTTTTCTGTCGAATCGGCTTAGCAGGTTTTACTTCAAGAAGATAAATTCTGCGCTGATCACTATGCAAGACTCTAAAGCTATAATTTTTTAACTTAATTGTCTCACCACGCTTAGGCAAATAGCCAAAAGTTTTGAGAACTATACCACCGATGGTATCAAATTCTTCTGTTGATAGTTGTGTATTAAAATATTCGTTAAATTCTTCGATAGGCATAGAAGCTTTTAAGGTGAAACTCCCGTCTTCTTGTTTTTTTACATACTCCTCATCACCAATATCGTATTCATCTTCAATATCGCCGACAATTTGCTCTAACACATCTTCAATCGTTACCAATCCTGATACGAATCCATACTCGTCAATTACTATAGCCATGTGGTGGCGATTTACTCTAAACTCTCTTAGTAAAACATCAAGACGTTTACTTTCCGGCACAAAAACTGCGTTGCGCATGATATCTTTGACATTAAATCCTGATTGATTATCTTTAGCAAAGGCTGGCTTTAGCATATCTTTGGCTAATAAAATACCGATGACATCTCCAGAAATATGATCAATAACCGGAAAGCGCGAGTGCGCTGACTCCAACACTATAGGCAATAGCTCATCTAGTGTTTGATTATCGTAAGCAACAATCATCTGAGCTTTAGACACCATAATTTCACGCACTTGCATCTCAGAAACTTGCAAGATGCTTTCAATCATCGTTAAGTGTTCAGAACTCAGCAAGTGCCTTTCTTCTGCCTCGCGCAACACTTCGATGAGCTGCTCTCGATCTTGAGGCTCACGGATTAACCACGCGCTTAAACGCTCAAACCAAGAACGTTGTTTTATCTCAGAATCATCACTCATGCTTTTTCCTTGATGTAGGGGTTTGGAAAACCCAAGCTCTTCAAAAGTTTAATTTCTTTTGTTTCCATTAGCTCTGCTTCACTTCTTTTTTCATGATCATAGCCCAACAGGTGTAAGACCCCATGTATCACCATATGAGCCCAATGAGCCTCGCATGTTTTATCTTGGCTTTTAGCCTCTTCATTAACAACGGGTGTGCAGATAATAATATCGCCTAGCAGCGGCACACTTAGCTTTACCCCTGGCGGGAGCTCAGCTCTAAATGATAATACATTCGTAGCCTTATCTTTATTACGATATTCACGATTAAGCTTGCGAATATCTTTTTTACCCATTAAACAAATTGTTAATTCAGCTTTCTTAACTTTATGGCTGAGAGCAGCCTTAGCCCATTTTTTTAATTTTGCTTCAGTAGGAACAAAGGCCTTTGGAGGGCTAGATAGATTAGACTGTATATTAATACGATACATAGTTTAGCTAATTATTTCTTTTGCTCATTATGCTTATCATAAGCTTCCACTATGCTTTGTACTAGCGGATGCCTTACCACATCGCTAGGTTGAAACTGCGTGAAGCTAATTCCTTTTACTGTTTTTAGAACTTCCATAGCTTGTATTAACCCTGAATCTCGACGATTAGGTAAATCAATTTGACTGACATCTCCGGTGATAACTGCTTTTGAGTTAAAACCTATACGAGTTAAGAACATCTTCATTTGCTCTGCTGTAGTATTTTGAGCTTCGTCTAGAATTATAAATGAATCATTTAACGATCGGCCACGCATATAAGCTAAAGGAACCAATTCAATAACATCTCGCTCAAGCAAATGTTCTACTTGCTCAAAACCAATCATTTCATACAGAGCATCATAAAGTGGGCGAAGATAAGGATGGACTTTTTCAGCTAGATCACCAGGCAAAAAGCCTAGGCGTTCACCTGCTTCTACTATTGGCCTCACTAAAACTATCCTGCTAACTCGCTCTGTCTCCAAAGCATTCACTGCACAGGCAACCGCCAAATAAGTTTTACCTGTACCTGCTGGCCCAATCCCAAAATTAATATCATGGTGCAGCATATTTCGAACATACTCTACCTGATGCTCACCACGCGCTTTTACTGCGCCACGTCTTATTGGAATATCAAAGCTTTTAGTGCCAACCTCAGGCTTTTCAATTTGACTTTGCATAGTTAGTGTATTCCTTTTAGCTTGAAGATAAACATGCACCTTTTGTGGAGCAAGGTACGCTTCCTTGTTAGTTTGCTCGTAAAGTTCATTTAGACTTTCACAAGCCTGTTCTACGGCCTCTGGATTACCACTGACTGAAAAAGTATGGCCACGGTGTTTTATAACTACACCTAGGCACTTCTCGATTAAATGGAGATGTTCATTGAGCTTCCCGACCAGCTTAAACAACCGGCTATTATCTTCGGGAGATAGAGTTAACACTTGTGAGTAAGTCGTACTATTCAGTGTAGTGCCCTCAACTTTCTTACTCTTAAGTATAATCGATGTTTAAAATCTGGCAATAGGCGTTTACATCAATCTGAAAGGATGAGCAATTCAATAAGCTTAAACTTGAAGCTCTCCGCACAATGAGTTACGGTAAACCTCCGTCACTTTGACTGTAACTATTTGGCCTACTAAATCAATATTCAGGCCTTTAAAGCTAACAATACGGTTATTCTCAGTCCGGCCTCTTAATTCTTCTGGGTTTTTGTCTGAGTGGCCTAACACCAGAACTTTTTGTGTAGTCCCAACCATCGCTGCACTAATGGCCCTGCCCTGCATATCAATTGTTTCTTGTACTACCTGTAAACGAGCCTTCTTCACCTCAGGCGAGACGTCATCAGGAAGTTGGGCGGCTGGCGTTCCAGGTCTTGGGCTATAAATAAAACTGAATGAATGATCGAAACCAATTTCACGTATGAGATCCATTGTATCTTCAAAATCAGCATCGGTTTCGCCTGGAAAGCCAATTATAAAATCAGAAGAAATACTAATATCGGGACGGACCTGGCGCAATTTTCTAATTTTGGATTTATATTCTAAAGCAGTATAACCACGCTTCATCGCTGCTAAGATACGGTCAGACCCGCTTTGAACTGGTAGATGTAAAAAGCTTACTAACTGCGGTATCTCGGCGTAGGCTTGTATTAACCGCGATGAAAATGAAACAGGATGCGAAGTAATGAAGCGTATGCGTTCTATACCATCAATGGCTGCAACGTATTGCAGTAATAAAGCAAAATCAGCACTGCCACCTTCATGCAAAGCACCACGATAATCATTGACGTTTTGCCCTAACAAAGTTACTTCACGCACACCTTGTTCAGCAAGGCTCACAATCTCAGCTAAAACTCCATCTACAGGGCGGCTCACTTCTTCACCCCGAGTGTATGGAACGACGCAGAAGGTGCAATATTTGCTGCAGCCTTCCATGATAGATACATAAGCAACCGGCCCTTCTGCTTTGGGTTCAGGCAAGCGGTCAAATTTTTCTACTTCGGGAAAACTGATATCGACGACTGCTTTGCGTTTAGCTTGCACCTCGTCCAGCATGGTTCCCAAGCGATGAATAGTTTGAGGACCGAATACCATGTCAACGAAGGGCGCTCTTTGAATAATGCTCTTACCTTCTTGGCTTGCGACGCACCCCCCTACACCAATGACTACCTTTGGATTCTTCTTTTTAAGCAACCGCCAGCGCCCCAAGTCAGAAAACACCTTTTCCTGAGCTTTTTCCCGGATAGAGCAAGAATTAAGCAGCAATACATCGGCTTCGTCTGGATTTTCTGTTTTTTCAAGCTGATGCGAAGCTTTTAATACGTCAGCCATTTTCGCTGAATCATATTCATTCATCTGACAGCCATAAGTTTGGATATAGACTTTGGGCATGGGCTTTATCTGCATTGTTTTCTTTGGTCAAAATACTGGCGTATGATATTGCATCTTTAACTAAAATAGTAGCAGTTCTTATGATTAAACAAGCTCTCCAAAAACAGGTAGAAAAATTGAATTTGCCTGGTATTAAGCGGCACATCTTCTTATGCTGTGATCAAACGAAACCTAAATGTTGTGCCAAAGATGCCAGCCTAGAAGCTTGGGAATTTTTAAAAAACCGCCTAAATGAATTAGGACTAGAGCAAAACGGAATTTATCGCACCAAGGCGAATTGTTTACGAGTATGTTTATCAGGGCCTATTGCTGTCGTTTATCCTGAAGGCATTTGGTATCATTCCTGCACTCCAGCTGTGCTTGAAAAAATAATCCAAGAACATTTAATTGGCGGCATACCAGTTAAAGAATATTTATTGTTTGGAGAAATCTGATGCCCACTCCTCGTATTTTTCAAAAAATTCCACTACAAATTGATGAGACCATAACATTAACCTTAGAGTCAGCTCATTACTTAGGAAATGTAAGACGCACTCGAGAAAATGATGATGTGATTATTTTTAATGGAGAAGGAGGCGAGTTTCTTGCAAAGGTTTTGCTTATTAAAAAAGATAAATTTACCTTAAAAATACTATCTTTTCGTAATATTAATAACGAATCACCACTAAATATTCATCTTGCACAAGGCATAGCTCGTGGTGAAAAAATGGATTTTATTATTCAAAAATCTGTTGAGCTAGGCATTAAAAAAATTATGCCCGTATTTACAGAGCGCAGCACCGTAAAACTAGAACATGAAAAGAAAATTAAACGACAAGAACATTGGCAATCAGCAGCAATAAGCGCTTGCGAACAATCAGGAAGAAATTTTATACCTGAAATAACAGTACCCATAGAATTTGGCGCTTGGATAAGAAATTTTTCAGGAAAAGGAATTATCCTTTCACCTTATAGCACGAGCAAACTTTCAACTCTTTCTTTTGAACAAAGTGAACCTATCACCATTCTAGTAGGCCCGGAAGGCGGCCTTTCTGAAGCCGAAGTTAATTTAGCACTAGAGTCAGATTTTACCAGCATTAATCTTGGACCCCGCATTCTTCGAACCGAGACAGCCCCTTTAGCTATTTTAGCTATGCTGCAATCCCGCTTTGGAGACATGGGTTAGCCCTTCAAGCAAATTATATTTTTTGTCAAATCAGCTGCTTGCCAAGCAGTAGGCTAATTAATTGACAAGACTATATATTTATACCTCTTTTTGACCGAGCAAAATCAAAACCCTCTACTATACTTCAATTGTGAAACGTTTTAAGCCTCAACATTATAAAAAATAATAATTATTTATCAGTTAGTTACATTTTATTAGTTCCACCTATAACTGAGTTAAAAATATGAGGATTAGGTGCATGCGCCGGCACCAAAAGAAAGGTAGTTATACTGCCTACAGTAAGCTATCGAACGAAAAGATTAGGGGAATTCTATCTTTTTCGTTGGGTATTGCTGTATCTGTTTTTATCGCAATCCTCACCCTCCCTTCAACTCCGCAGTCGACCTTAGCCAACCCGCAAGGTGGTACGATAGAAGCAGGCGGCGCTACCATCAATAACGATGTAGCAAATACTACCACTATTAACCAAACCACCGATAAAGCGATTATTAACTGGCAGAGCTTTAATATTGCCTCTCCAGAAACTACTCATTTTGCTCAGCCGATAGGCGGTATTACTTTAAATCGTATTAACCCCAATCAAGGCGCATCACAAATTTATGGGAAATTAACTTCTACAGGACAAATTATTCTTATCAACGGCTCTGGCTTTTACTTTGGGCCAACTGCTTATGTTAATGTTGGTGGAATTATTGCTTCTACTGCAGATATTTCTAGCCAAAACTTTCTTTCAGGCAGCTATCGCTTTGATAGACCTTCCAGCTTACGAGGCGCCATCATTAATGAAGGCACCATTCGGACTTCCGATAATGGCTTAATAGCCCTTATGGCTTCGGGCATTACTAATAGTGGCCTTATTGAAGCCAATACAGGTCAAGTAGTATTAGCATCTGGTGAAGCTTTTACTGTTGGTTTTGATGCCGGCGGCTTAATCAATTTTGCTATCAATCAAGATACTTCTGCACCAGCCTTAGATCGTAATGGTAATCCTTTACCGGATGGCGTTAATAATAGCGGCACAGTAAGAGCAAATGGCGGCAAAGTGTTAATGACGGCTCGTGCTGCAGCCAACGTTTTAGATCGTGTCATCAATATGAGCGGTGTTGTGCAAGCTGATACCGTTTACGAAAAGAATGGCTCCATCATTTTAGATGGCGGGAATTCAGGAGTAGTACGCGTCACAGGCCAAGTGAAAGCTACTGGCAAACAATATGGTCAGAAAGGCGGCACCGTTAAAGTATTAGGCCATCAAGTTGCAGTAGAAGGAGATGCCAGCATAGACGTATCCGGCAGCGCTGGTGGCGGTACGGTTTTAATTGGTGGAAATTATCAAGGTAAAGGCCCTGAATATAATGCGCAGGATACTTTTTTTGGAACAGGAGTAAATATTTATGCTAATGCAATTGATGATGGTGATGGCGGCACAGTTATTGTTTGGGGTGATCGTAACACGTTCTTCTATGGAAATATACTTGCGGAAGGTGGGAGTTTAGGTGGAAATGGCGGATTTGTGGAAACTTCGGGGCATGTTTATCTAGATGCCCAAGGTTTAGTCTCAACTCAAGCACCACTGGGTTTAGCTGGCAATTGGCTGCTAGACCCTACTGATGTCACTATCAGTACTACGACAGCGGGCGGGACCTATACGTCCGGCACTTTTACTCCTACTGCAGGAACCGCGAGTGCAACAGTAAGCGCTAACTCCATTAACAACAGCTTAAATGGCACAACAAACGTTACCATCAATACAGCGTCCACAGGGTCTGGCGCAGGCAACATTACTGTAAGCTCAGCCATAGCTAAGACCTCTGGCAACAATACACGCTCTTTAACTTTTAATGCCTCAGGAAGCGTCACCATTAATAATACTATTTCTTATACTAGAGGGACTCTGAATTTTATTATCAATGCTAATGGAGCTGTAACTCAAACTCAGCCAATCAACGTAGCGGCATTAACAATTAGCGCCGGAGCAAACCCAATCACCTTAACAAACACCGCTAATAATATTCTGGGGAGTATCTCCATTACCAATTCTGGTACTGATTCTGTCTCAATATACAATAACAATAGCACTAGCCTTGCAGCTTCAACCATTGGTGGTAATTTTAACTTAACCTCTGTAGGCGCTATTACTCAAACGGGTGCATTAACTATAACTGGAACCTCTTATTTTGACGCTGGCGCCAATGCCATTACCTTAACACAGGCCAATAATTTTACCGGCGCAGTTTCGCTAAACAATAGTGGCGCTAATAACATTTCAATTACTAATTCTGGGACCTTGGTTTTAGGCACTTCAAATGTTGGTACAGGAAACTTAGCTATTAATTCTGGCGGCTCTATTACACAAACCGGAGCTCTTACCCAAACCTCAGGTGCGGGCACTATCACTATCACATCTAACACTGCAGGAACGGACGTTTCATTAAACCAAGCAAATAGCATTACTGGGGCACTTACTTTTGGCGGCACCTTATCAAACTACCGGGACATTACCATTAATAATACTTTAGCAAGCGCAGCATTGCCTACTAATTTAACCAGCTTAACTAGCTTAAGAAATTTGACATTAACATTTAATAGCGCAGCTATAGCATTGCCAGCACTCACTTTAGCAGCTACAGGTAATTTATCTGTCACTGCTGGTGGCGCTATTACCCAAAGCGGCGCTTTAACGGTCCCAGGTACTTCTAGCTTTTCAGCTGGAGCAAACGCTATTACTTTAACTCAAAATAATAATCTTACTGGAGCTGTAACTTTAAGCAATACCGGCACTAATAATGTTGCCTTAACCACAGCAAGCGCATTACAGCTCGCAGCCTCTACCATAGGACAAAACTTAACGGTCATTTCTGGCCCCTTTACTCAAAGCGGCGCTTTAAGCGTTGGCGGCACATCGAGCTTTACCGTAGGAGCTAACGCTATCACTTTAACCCAAGCTAATAATTTTTCTGGTGCAATATCATTAAGCAATAGTGGCGCTAATAATATTTCATTAACAAATAATACTGCAACCATTCTTGGAACACTGAATATAGGATCCGGCACTTTAAATTTAACTTCTAACGGCTCAATTACTCAGACTGGCGCTATCACTCAAGCATCTGGCGCTGGCATTATCACTATTACACCTAATACTGCCTCAACAGATGTCAGCCTAAATCAAGCAAATAATATATCGGGATCTATAACTTTTGGCGGCACGGTAAGTAATTTACGTGACTTAACTTTGCGCAATATAAATGCAAGCGCAGCACTACCTACCAACTTAACTAGCTTAACTAATTTACGTAATCTTACGGTAACCTTTAATAATACTGGCATAACCCTTCCTGCCACAGCCTTAACCTTAACTAATAGCGGCAATATCTCTTTAACTGCCGGCGGCGCTATAACCCAAGGAGCTGTACTTACGGTACCCGGCACCTCCAGCTTTAATGCCGGAGCAAATGCTATAACACTAACTCAAAATAATAGCTTAACTGGAACAGTCGCATTAAATAACAGCGGCGCTAATGATGTTTCTTTAACTACCGCTAGCGCCTTGCAATTAACTACTTCTAGCATTGGCCGTAACCTAATCATTAACTCAGGCGCTCTTACTCAAAGCGGTGCTTTAACTGTCAGCGGCACAGCGAGCTTCACAACCGGTGCTAATCCTATTGCCTTAACTCAAAACAACAGCTTCTCGGGT
This sequence comes from uncultured Coxiellaceae bacterium, assembly GCA_964639745.1. Lineage (GTDB taxonomy): Bacteria > Pseudomonadota > Gammaproteobacteria > DSM-16500 > DSM-16500 > JABDGC01. The sequence goes on from CAZXFO010000176.1 coordinate 9,844, forward strand.
GCTGTCTCTTTAAGCAACAGTGGTGCAAATAATGTTGGCATTACTAATAACGGCGCTTTAATATTTGGAACCACTTCCATCGGTAGCGGCACATTAACAATTACTTCTGGCGGCTCTATCACTCAAACCGGCAGTATTACACAAGCAG
>CAZXFO010000177.1:0-3734 GCA_964639745.1 uncultured Coxiellaceae bacterium
TCAGCAACTTTATTGTATATCTCATCCCACATTTCATTCGATGCAACTGCACCTAGCGGAATATTAGGGATATCGATAAGCAACTCTAGATGCCGCGCATGGCCTATATGAACTATTTCTGGCAAAGGCCGCTCATTGCCTACTAAAAAACGGGCGACAGTTTCAATTGGTTTTTGCGTCGCTGAAAGACCGATACGGATAGGCGGCGTAACAGTAAGCGCTTCTAAACGTTCTAATGATAATAATAAATGGGCCCCGCGCTTGTCGTTGGCCATAGCATGAATTTCATCAACGATAATTGTCCTTATAGACTTTAACATTTGTCGGCTTTTTTCTGCAGTCAACAAAATAAACAGCGATTCTGGTGTTGTTACCAATATATGTGGCGCTTTTCTCAACATGGCTTGACGTTCTCGATTCGGAGTGTCGCCTGTTCTTACCGCCACTTCAATATCTTTCATTGCTATATTTTTTTGAGCTGCCAATTGGGCAATTTCTCGTAGAGGTCCCATTAAATTTTTTTGGACATCATTACCCAAAGCTTTTAGAGGTGAAACATAAAGCACTTCTGCTTGATGTTGTAATTCTCCTGAAACAGATTTACGTACTAACTGATCAAGACAAGCTAAAAAAGCTGAAAGAGTTTTTCCAGAACCCGTCGGAGCAGAAATTAATGTTGATTTACCTGCCAGTATAGCGGGCCAGCCTTGCTTTTGTGGTTCTGTTGGCTCACCTAACTTTTGGATAAACCATTCCCTGACTAATGGATGAGCCCAAGATAAGTGATCATTTTTAATTGAATAAAATTCAGTTTTATTTTGCATAATGTTCTAATTAGTATTTCTGCATAACGCTTGATAAGAGCTATGCACGACTGATGACAACTTTGTTATCAAAGACAAATAGCTTTTGCCACTTTCTTAAAGTCTTTGATAAAAGCCTGTTTCATTTCATGTCTTGCGACTTCATCTGGAGCACGTAAAATGGCAGATGGGTGATAAGTTGCTAAAACTTTGCCTGAAATATTTTCTGTAAAATTATATTCGAACCACTTTCCTCTACTTTTATTTATTTGAAATTTTTTATCTATTAAAGATTTTGCAGCGACTGCTCCTAAGCATACAATAACCTTAGGTTGCACTACTTTAATTTCTGCATCTAACCATGGTTTACATGCTTTTATTTCGGCACCTACCGGTGAGCGATGCATTCTTCTATTATTTTTATAATAAAATTTAAAATGTTTAACGACATTCGTTAGATAAATGTCTTCCCAATCCAGATCAGAAAATTCTAGTGCTTGTCGCAGCAATGCTCCAGCCGGTCCAACAAACGGCTTACCTTGTATGTCTTCTTTATCACCCGGAATTTCTCCTACAATAATTAGCTGTGCATCCTTAGAGCCTTCGCCAAATACAGTTTGAGTAGCATCTTGGTATAAATGACAACCTTCGCAATGCTGAGCAGCCTTATTTAAAGCGCTTAATGTAAGCTTGGCGGGCAAAAAATCTTTGGCTGAAGTCATTTAGAGCCCCATTGCAAATTATCTGCTGTTAGTTTACATTGATTTATGTACGAAAATCAATAAATTTGAGGGGTGATCATAATATGTCCAGAGGCGGAGCAAGAAAAGGAGCCGGCAGGCCAAAAGGTTTAGGCAAATACAAAGAACCTACAAAGGCCATACGGGTACCAATTAGCGCCATTCAGCAAATTGATAATGTCATTAACAAGGCTTATCAAATCCCTCTTTACAGCTCGAAAGTCTCTGCAGGCTTCCCCTCACCTGCTGAAGATTATATCGCAGAGCGCCTAGATTTAAACGAATTTCTAATCAAACATCCTTCTGCCACTTTTCTGGTACGCGCGATAGGCAATTCCATGATTAACGCCGGCATTCACGATAATGACATTTTGATTGTTGATCGCAGCCTACCACCTGTACACGGCAAAATTGTTATTGCAGCTATCGACGGCCAGCTAACCGTTAAAAGGCTACATAAAAAAGATAACAAATGCATCCTCATTGCAGAAAACCCAGACTATCCTCCTATAGAAATCAAAGAAGGGCAGGAAACTTATATTTGGGGAGTAGTCACGCAAGTGCTACACGCTGTTTAACATGTCTCTTTTTGCTTTGCTTGATTGCAACAACTTTTATGCATCTTGCGAAAGAGCATTCAACCCTAGCCTAGAAAATAAGCCAGTGGTTGTTCTTTCAAATAATGATGGATGCATCATTGCTCGCTCTAACGAAGCTAAAAAACTTGGCATCCCTATGGGTGCGCCATTTTTCAAATGGGAAAAATTATGCCGCATGCAAAAAGTAAAAGTCTTTTCATCCAACTATGAGCTATATGGTGATATGTCACGAAGGGTGATGACTCTCTTAAAAGAATACTGCCCTACTGTTGAAATTTACTCGATAGATGAAGCCTTTCTTCTTTTAAATAATTTTACTCAAGCTCACGCCTTAGAATTTGCCAAGAAATTAAAACAAATGGTGCACGCTCATACCGGCCTACCTGTTTCTATAGGCATAGGACCTACTAAAACTTTAGCAAAGATAGCTAACTATATAGCCAAAACTGAGTTAGACAGTGGGGTTTATTTACTAACTAATTCTGAAACATTAACAAACTATCCAGTTGAAAAGATTTGGGGGATCGGCCGTAACTTAGCAATCAAACTTAAACAACTAAACATCTATACGGCAGACGAGCTATACCGAGCTGATGCCTCCTTATTGAGAAGTAAATTTAGTGTTACCGTAGAGAAGATAGTCTATGAATTACGTGGAAAATCTTGCTTGTCATTAGAAGCCATACAATCCCGTAAACAAATCATCTCTTCACGCTCTTTCAGAAAAGCTGTCACCTCTCTGACAGAAATTGAAGAGGCTCTTAGCCATTATACTGCTATTGCTTGCACCAAATTAAGAAAACAGAAAAGCGTTGCCTCTGCCGTTGCTGTTTTTCTGCATACTAATTTTTTTCGTAAAAATGAGCCTCAATATGAGAATAGTAATTATTTTCCTTTTCCCATTCCTACCGCAGATACTGGCTATATTATCCGCACTGTAAAAAAATGTGCCAAATATCTATTTAAGAAAGAATACCGCTATCATAAAGCAGGCATTATTTTACTAGATATACTGCCCGCCTCTTTACGTCAGTTAGATTTACTCTCAGAGCACCCCGAGAGAAAAGATGCGCTTATGAAAACTGTAGATTACATAAATACAACTTTTGGTAAAGATACTATTTTTCATTGCGCCGAAGGTATCAAGCGTGAATGGCAAATTAAAAGTGAACACCGCTCCCCTCGATATACAACTCAGTGGGATGAGCTTTTAAAAGTAAAATAGCTACATTAAAAACTTATCAATAACTTTTAATAATGGGAAAGACGAAACCACTAATATCAACATAAATAAAGGGATAATAGGCGATGCCAATAAAATAGCAGCTATAGGTAGCTTTTTGATCATCTTAATCAAAGCTAGCAATACTGTACTCCCATAAAAGAAAAAAATCATAATGTCTAGGAAATCCCAAGTTTGGCCACGATGGATAGAATAAAGATACACTTCCAAACAGAGGGTTACTAAGTAAAAAATAGCTAAAAATTTTACGCCAACCATAAGATAATGATACCAGGCATAAGGAGTAGCTATACTCTTTTCAAACGAAGCTTCTCTTTCAAATAAGTCCATAGCAATTATCCTCGTGCAA
>CAZXFO010000178.1:0-3556 GCA_964639745.1 uncultured Coxiellaceae bacterium
CTAAGGCAATTAATGTTTCTAAAGCTTGAATTTTTTGTTCAAGGGAGGCTGAATTTTCTATAACAGGCGAGAGTTTCGTTTCCCCGAGGGCATTTTTATTTGGATGTTTGCGGATAATGGCTGGCTCTAATTTGCTTTCTAATGCTGAATCTAAAGAGGAATATAAGGTGATGAGGTAAGAGCCCTCTCTTTGCTCTACAGACTTAATATATGGTTTAAGGTTGTCATGTTCCAGCCATTGAATTAACCTTTTGTAAATCAAACCGCGACTACCATCGTGATTGGCGTGATTACCTCTTCCCGTTATGATCCGTAGAAAAGCTTTATCCTCAGTTCTACACTTTTTTATAAAAAAACTTACAGATAGTTCAGCTTCTTTGATTGATTTACCGTGTAAGTCGATGCTGTCTGAAATATTCTTCGAGCTGAACATTGGTCTTTTCCTTATGGATAGGCTCTTCTTGTAGAGGGTGGTATTATGCAGCTTCGTCAGTTAATTGGGAAGAAGGGTATCTAAGGCGATGGGCGACCTAGGCAGCCAAGTCATTCCAAGAGTGAATGCAGATTATTTTTTGCTGTTATTTAGGTGATTAGTATTTAAAGATGATGTTTCATCTATTGGAGTCGAAGGACGGTTAGGTTGAAATAATGATGGAGATGGAGGTGTCGATAAATTGCCAGAGCTTTCATCCGTTGTTTGACTAGAAAAGCTATTTCTTTTTTCTTCATTAGTATTTTTAGCATATTTGAAGAGTTGTTCTTTAAAGCTTAGATATTCAGCTGTGTTTTTATCAAATTGATTTTTTTCAAACTCTACTTCATTTACTTTCCCCGATTTAATCAATTCGATAATAACAGGAAGGCTTTCGTTTTTTAGTAAGTTATCTTGTATATTTAATTTTATTAAGCTGGGCCGTTTTATTAAAGCTTTTGCAAGTTCATTAAATTCCGAGTCAATTAAATTGCAGAATGAAATGTCGATAAACTGAATGCTAGTGTTATTTTGCAATGCGGTGCATAGTAGCTCAAAGTCATCTTCAAAGAAATAAGTACCTGTTAAATCCAAATTTTCGACTTTATTGGCGGAGATTTCATTAAGACGGTCAATAAGCATTGTTTTTTAACTCCCATTTCTTGCCTAAATTAACTATAGCACTTGCTATACTTAATTTATTAGGCCATATACTAATAATCAAAGGGTTAGCGTAGCTCTAATTCGGTGTAGAGGTAATTATATGAAAATTTGCTTCATTTTGAAAGGCAGCGATGATTCGCAAGTCAACAATAATTATAAGACGTTGATTGAAACACAAAGAAGAATAAAGGGCGAATTTAAAGTGGATTATAATATGTTGGGGTTTGTTAACGGTAAGATTATTGAAAACCCAAAAAAATCAATATTACCAACCCTTGAATCCAATAATACTGGCAATAATGAAATTGACATTGTGGCTCATGGAAATGGCCGTGGTGAAATCTTAATCGTTAAGTCGAAAAGTGAATACCAAGGTATAAGTCCGGAGCAATTGGCTGATTTTATAAATGAAAATACGTTCAAAGACAATCAGTACAATTTTTCAAAGCTGAAGTTATATGCTTGTGAGTGTAAGATCTTTGGGGAAAAGCTGTCTAGGCTATTGCCAGGCATTGAAATTACATGTTTTGATGAGGAAATCTATTTATCAATGAAAGTTGATTCTTTGAGCCCCAACGAGCCGTTAGTATATTCAAACATGGATAACACCTCACCTGCTAGATCTTATAAATACTTAAATGGAAATTTAAATATTGATGACGAAAAAGCCCTCTCAGTCGAAGACACATTAAGCGTGGATGTTTCATCAATCAGCTTTGAAGAAAAGAAAGATACAGGTGTTGCAAGTAATGAAGCACATCTGCAACAGGATAATCAGTCATCAGCTGGGCTGCCCCGGCAAGACTCTAATGACCTAGAAAAACTTATTAATGACAATTTAAATTCACTTTCATCTATGAGGAGCAGTCATAATCATGTAGCTCCGCCTAGAGGGAAGATTATACGAAACCCAGAAAGCTCAATTTATCAATTAGCTCTTAAATCTAATAATAGTCATTCGTCAGAAAATGATAAGGCAAATAGTTTAGATGAAGATAGTACAGAAAATAAAAATTTAAAACGGATGTAATTAATCATATTTTTTTAGGCGCAATTTTCATAATGTGATATTTCATTAACGTATCTATGTAAGGCCGAGGGCATTTTAGAGTAAATTAAGCATTAACCTTGGTTAATGCTTGTATCTCATTACTTACGTTTTGAGTTAGAAGTTGTTATTTGATTTCTCTTTAGATTCTTCAGGGTGCATTTCTGTAGTTAATTGTGGTTTATTTTTCTCTAATTGCAAATTAATAAAACCTTTATCTAAAGAAGAAGAATTGCGAAACCATATAGAGTTCTTTAGAGAGGAAAAGCGGTCAAATAAAATTTCTGAATTTTTAAATTGGCTAAAATCCTCAGGTAATAGGTCTTTGTATTTACAGCAAAGTTCTAAAAATAAAATTAAAGAAAGATATTGTGCGTGCGAATGGTTGTTAGGATCGAGCTGGCTTTCTAGCTGAGGCAGCAAAGGAGATAAACATTCTTTAGTCATTTTCTTTCTATTTCTTAAGAAGTAGCTTTCTACCGAACGAATAGTTTTCCTGATTTGATCATCTCTTTGTTGTTCTTCAGTTTTAAACAGTCTTGGGCTGCTCATATAAATTCCTTCGGAAATTGGCTAAACATACCTTTACATTTGGGTTAACGAGTATTAGTTACCAGATGCTAAATAGGGCTGGTGATTGTGAAAGTGCGACTCGTAAACCAGCCCAGGGCTGTTATTTTAGCTTTTGGGAAAACTTCTCAATCAGCTGTAGCTCTTTAGCTTCTTCATTATGCTTTTCGTTAGTCAATTGCGGCTTGTTTTTTTCAAGTTGTAAATTAATAAAGTTTTTAACTATTGATGGAGTATTTCGGAACCATTCGGAATTTTTCAGAGATGAGAAACGATCAAATAAGACTTCTGGGTCTTTAAATTGGTTGAGGCACTCTGGTAATAGATCATTATATCGGCGGCATAGTCGTAAAAATGCAATTAAAGAGTCATATTGGTCCTGTGAATGGCTTGTAGGGTCTAGCTGGGTTTCTAATTGAGGAAGTAATGTGGCTAAAGTTTCTTTAGTTATTTCGCCTCTATTTCTTGAGAAGAAACGTTCGACTTTTTGTGTAGTTTCTCTAATCTGATCATTTCGTTTTTGCTCTTCAGTTTTTCGCTCCTCACGTTTCTGCATTTTTGCTTGGAAGAGTCTAACGCTTTGCATATGTACCTCGGTTTCGTAAAATTATGGCTTAGTATACTCCATCACTTCTTGACTGCATAATTTTGTGAAATGGATACATGTTGTGCGTTATCAGGTTGATCATTTTTATAATATAATCAATATATTGGCATGAACATGTCACTATCCCATCAACCGCTATCAAATTAATCTGTCTGCTATACTTAAAAATGAGCAATTACTAGAGCCGTAAGCTATG
>CAZXFO010000179.1:0-3599 GCA_964639745.1 uncultured Coxiellaceae bacterium
AACAAATAGTGTCAGAAGAAAAAATTGCTGATACAGCTCTCATAGATAGGGCTGCGTTAAATGCAGCCGAATTCAACAAAATTAAGCTAGCCTTTAATTTGAAAAAAACAGAACCTTTGCCGCAAGAAGCGAACTTTAATCTTTCTTTGTCTTTCTTCAAGGTAAAAGATCATAATAATGTTGAACTAGCAAATAAACTTAAAGATCCTGAGAAAGCGTCTACCTTCATTACAGAATTTAAAAACTAACACTCAAGCTTAACGTGAAGAGCACCAGTTTCCCTTGTTGATAATACGTGGTAAAAGCTTTGCTTAGTAAAGCTTTAGTTTGAAAATCTAGTAGCAGTGGTTAATTGAGTTAGATCAAGATAAAGCTCAGCGGGCGGCTGAGCGCTTATTGTTTGCTGGTTTTTATTTTCTATATTGGTAGTTTTTTCTTGATGCTTTTCTTCCTTAAATAAATCAGTTACCACTAGTTGGCTGGTGGAAGTAATGCTTTTTAATTTAAATGCGAATTTGACTTTTTTGAATTCGGCAGCATTTAAAGCAGCTCGCCCTATTGTTTCTGCATCAGCAACTTTTTCTTCTTGCGCTATCGATTGCTGCTTAAGCTTATCCATAAATTCATTGCTAACATCATTTTTATTCTCTAAAACCGGGCGCCAATTATTAATTAGCTTTTCTTCGCCTGCGGCATATTCAATTTGGTCAGATGCCACAGTAGCTCTTTGAATATGCTTCTTAAGCATTTGTGTAATTGTAACAGTGTTTATCTTATTGCGGGCAATGGTCGCATAAAAAGATACCATCTTATTCGTAATATTAGGCAATGCATTAAGAGCTGCCAAGTGGCGACCTATTAAGTCACTCGCTTTAACTCCATTTCTCATAAAACGGATTAACTTCATGCTGGCATTATCAATCCAGCCGAGCATTTTATCCTCAACACCATCTTCAAGACGTTGATGGAATTTACTATCGCGCGCGCTGATATTAACTTCGCCTTTAGTCAGAACGTTCCCAAACTTAGCATTGACGTATTCTGCATGTGCCATATCAGGAATAAATTGGGCAACTCCCTCAATTATCCTACGGCCATAATCTCTTTTTTCTTGATCAGTTGCACCACCTGAGAGCAACCTGGCGGATAGCTCAGGGACATGAAGTGATGTGCTTTGCTCAATATTAGTCACCGGTTCATAGGTAATAAAGCCTCGACCATCACCTAAATTAGTAAAAGAACAAAAGGGGCCGAAACAGAAAAACATGGAGTTAGAGTTTTTTAAGCTGTCAGGCAGCCTAACTTCAATCATGACCTTGGTTCGATTGGTACGAGAATTTTGATGCATGCCAATGCCGACCTTATCATTAATCGCTTCGATATTCTGCCATGAAGCATTCACGACAATATCTGCTTTATAAAGTTCGGTACTGCCTAATTCTTTATTTTTAACTGTTAGCGCATAACGCTCATCCTTATCATAAGGCTTAGCATCAATGACTTCAGTGTGTGTATGCAGGTTTATATTTTTGTGATTTTTAATTTTCTCTACTATTGTAGATTTTAATTTTGGCCAATCTAAAAAAGTTTCAGCAGTTTCGAATGCTAAAGCAATATTATCAACATTTGCTACGTCTTTATATTCAGCGAGATCTAATTTTCGGAAAAAATTCTTAGGGTCACCAAAGACTTTATTTTTTCGGTCTTGTCGTACTAACTCGCTATAACGCCCTTGCAATTTTTTATAGATTTTTTCAACTTCTTCAGGTTTAAAAAGGGAATCTTTGGTAACAAAATAACGTCCTCTACCAAGATGTGCCTGATCTTTATTAGAGGTTCTATCAGTAATTTTATAGCCAGGATAATGCCTAACAAGGTCAATAGAGGTTTCCAACAATTTAATCGCTGTAGCTTCATCACTATAGTGAAAACCTAGACTAATTCGGCATGGCGTGCCATCGCTTGAACCTAACAAAATATCTGAATTGGCTTCTAAAATAACAACTTTGTGATCTGAGTCTGCAAGCTTAAGTGCAGTAGAACAGCCTGCTATACCGCCACCAATGACATAAATTATAGGATCATTGTTATCACTATCATTAATGCTTTTATGCTCAAGCTCATCTTCTGAAAAATTCGCTGGCGATTCGTAATACGGGGGGGTTGATTTAGCCCTTACTTTTGAAAGCGTTCGGAGGGTGATTTTCTTACTTGGACGCGGATGAGGCAAAGTACCAGCAATTATTTCTAAAAGATTCCTAAAAATTTGCGGCGGAGTTGAATCTCCATCAGAAGAAGATGAAACCTCTTCATCAGTTGTAGAAACAGAGTGGTCAACAACATCTGGTTTTTTTGAGTTAGGCTGAATAATTAGCCCCTTACCACTTTTCATCCACTACTCCCTTAATAAGCTTAAAGCTTTCCTTCAATTAGCTGAAGCTTAGCCCTTTCTCAGCTGCTGGCAGATGTTACTAGAATTACAAGCTAGCTACAACCTCATGTAGCAAATGGCATGTCCATTTATTTCGTTAAAGGAGCATATTTCTACTTTATTTGTACTTTATCGCCTGCTACTTAAGTAATAACTCGCATAGCTGAGTTACTCCAAGTAATAATCGGAATGATTAAATAGGCAAGGCCTATTTCTAGGAAGTAGCATGTAGCTTTTGTTTTAAAGCCATAGATGAATACTGGGATATCTATAGCGATGCAGATCATTGCCCAAAAGCACCCTAGTATTGCTCCTTGGCTTGGATCTATAACCGGAATGGAAGTTAAATACACCTTACTGAATATTGCGCTTACCGCTACCAGGACAACGGCCATGATAGTTTTAAAAACTAACGGCTGCTTATTTTTTATTGGAAAAGTAAAAAAGCCAATTAAAAAAGGAATAAGCCAGACCAAAAAACCGTAGAATACTGATTTGCTTGAAATTATAGCTGTTAAGTCCATTATAAAACCTCTTTATAATTTAAAGGGATACCTTCGCGCCAATTACTTATAGTGGGCTTTTATCATAGTTTTACTTATTTAGCTTGCTATTCTAGCCTTCATCCATGAAAATAAGAGGGGTTACCACCCTATTTTCATGGAACTTATGGATAGACCTTATTATATACAAAAATTAAGCTCATTGATTAACCAATTTCCTGCTGTGTGTTTACTGGGGCCTCGCCAGGTTGGCAAAACCACGTTGGCGCGAATCTATGCAGAGCAAGCTAAAGGTCAATTTCCTGCTATACATATCCTAGATTTAGAAAATCCACAAGATTTAGCTTTCCTCAGCCAGCCTCAATTAACTCTAAGTCAATTAGAAGGATTAATTATCATTGATGAAATTCAGCGCCTTCCAAATTTATTTCCCTTGTTGCGGGTATTAATAGACTCTCCTCCCAAAAAGCAATCTTGGTTGATTTTAGGAAGTGCTTCTCGAGATCTTCTTAGGCAATCTTCTGAAACGTTAGCAGGCCGAATTGCTTATTTTGAAATTCAACCTTTTTCCTTAGAAGAAGTGCATGAAAGTCAAAATTTATGGCTGAGGGGGGGATATCCTGGTTCTTATTTAGCTGCGTCTGCTGCTAATAGCTATGAATGGC
>CAZXFO010000180.1:0-3452 GCA_964639745.1 uncultured Coxiellaceae bacterium
GTTCAATACAAATATATTGGAATATAACATTTTATTAAAAACGCGACTCTCTATTTTTTTTATTAAAAATTTCTCCCCAGGCTTTAACATTAAAATGCCGTGAGGGGGGTAAAAGCGCCGTTTCTAATATAGTGGCAAGACGGGCCATATAATCTAAATAAGAAGGATGACCAGCGTCAGGTTCGGTAAGGCCAAGCTGTTGGTGAAAATAACCAGTCTGGAATGTATAGCCTAAAATCTCTCCTTCGGCACCAATAAGCATCTCTCCAGCGAGTCCGATTCGAAAATCGCCTTTTGTAAGGCTCTGGCTTTCATTTATAAGATTGGTCAACAAGGGATGGCCTCGACCCTCTGGGTTTGCCATTAAGAAGATTTTCTTAGTCTTTAAATCTTGAACAAAAATATACAGGCCTGGTGCTATGCCGGGGTAATATGTTTGACCCTTGTTTGGGGAAAAGCCCGAAATTAGCTGTTCCTTCCATTGGTCAGCTGGGGGGGTTAAATGCTTGGACATACTGCTTAGGTAGCTCCCATCCTTAAAGAACATGCCAGATACAATTTTTTAACATAATTTAACCAAAAATGCCAACTTTAGAGTACCTTAGGGAGCGCCTAAGCTTAAGGAGAAAGAGGTTGAATTAGGGTAATTTTTATACTAAAATCTTTATCCTGGATTAAATAGGTACAAAAAGCAGGGTTTTTATATCCCTGATTATAGTTGGTTTTTGGCATTTTTGTGGCTCTCAGCAAAAAATATATTTTCAGCAAAATAGGTAAATATCGACTATATAAAAGGTATGAGACATGAATTTAGTTATACGACAATTTAACGATAACGAAGTTAATTTAAAAGACTTCATTAACCACCAACCCAGACTATTTGAAGTGGTTTTACATAACGATGATTTTACACCAATGAAATTCGTTATTGAGATGTTAGAAAATTTCTTTGGATTAGATAGTAATAAAGCAAAAAAAATAACGTTAAAAGCGCACACAAAAGGAAGAGCGGTTTGCGGTAGATATAGTAAAGAAATTGCTGAAAGTAGGATTAGCCAAGCAATTGATTATGCTAGGAAGCGAGAATACCCTCTAAAGTGGACTATGGAGGGCCCTTAACAGCTGAACTTATAATGGGAGTGTGCCATGCTAGATAAAGAGCTTGAGTACACGCTTAATGCGGCTTTTAAAGAAGCTAGAAATAAGCGCCATGAGTTTGTTACTGTTGAACATCTTTTATTAGCTTTGCTAGATAACACTTCAGCTGTAGATATATTGAAAAATTGTGGTGCTAATCTCAATCGTCTACGCGGCAATATTTCAGAATATATAGAGCGTACCACACCTGTTATCCCCATGGATGTTCAAGATAGAGAAACTCAACCCACTTTAGGTTTTCAACGTGTTATCCAACGCGCTGTTTTTCAGGTGCAATCTGCTGGTAAAACAGAAGTAATGGGGGCTAATGTGCTTGCTGCTATTTTAAGTGAGCAAGAAAGCCAAAGCGTTTACTTTATCAGACAAGAGAATATTAGCCGTCTTGATGTCATTAATTTTATTGCACACGGCTCTACTAAACCTTCCCCAAAATTGCCGCCCACATATAAGGGTGATTATGGTTCAACACATTTTTCAGAAGATGGCGAAGGTGGCGAGGAAAATGGGTCCAGTCCATTAGAGCTATATACAACCAATTTAAACACAAAAGCACAAGCAGGTCTTATTGACCCCTTAATTGGCCGAGAAGAAGAAACTGATAGGGTTATACAGGTATTATGTCGCCGCCGTAAAAATAACCCCTTACTAGTGGGTGAGGCTGGTGTAGGCAAGACTGCTATTGCCGAAGGCCTGGCTAAAGCAATAGTAGAAGGGCGGGTGCCAGATGTTTTGACCAACTCAGTCATTTATTCTCTAGACCTTGGAAGCTTATTGGCAGGAACAAAATATCGTGGCGATTTTGAGAAACGCTTAAAAGCGGTGTTGCACCAGATTAAAGACCAAAAGGGTTCAATTTTATTTATTGATGAGATCCATACCATAATTGGTGCTGGAGCTGCTTCAGGCGGTTTGATGGATGTTTCAAATTTAATTAAGCCGCTTCTTGCATCAGGAGAGCTGACTTGTGTAGGCTCAACTACGTATAAAGAATATCGTGGAGTTTTTGAAAAAGATCACGCTTTAGCTCGCCGCTTCCAAAAAATTGATGTTAAGGAATCAACAGTCGAGCAAACCATAGAGATTTTACGTGGATTGCGTAACCGTTTTGAATCACACCATCGGATTAAATATACAGATGAAGCCTTAGAGGCTGCGGCTCGTTTAGCTTCACGATATATTACTGACCGTAAGCTGCCAGATAAGGCTATAGATTTGGTAGATGAGGTTGGTGCATATCAATACCTATTGCCTGAAGATAAGCGCAAAAATATTATCGAGGTGCAAGATATTGAAAAAGTTGTAGCAAAAATAGCGCGAGTTCCTGAAAAAAATGTTTCAGCATCTGATAGAGATTCATTAAAGAATATGGTCCGCGATTTAAAGATGCTGATATATGGCCAAGATGAGCCAATAGAAAATTTATGTGCCGCAGTGAAGCTGGCTCGATCAGGATTGAGGGATTCTAATAAACCTATCGGCTCATTTTTATTTATAGGTCCAACCGGCGTAGGTAAAACCGAAGTATGTAAGCAATTAGCCCAAATTATGGGTGTTGAATTGCTACGTTTTGATATGTCGGAATATATGGAAAGACACACCGTTTCTCGCCTCATTGGCGCACCTCCAGGCTATGTAGGTTACGATGAAGGTGGTTTGTTAACGGAGGCGGTTAATAAACACCCCCATGCAGTGTTATTGCTAGATGAAATAGAGAAAGCTCATCCTGATGTTTATAATTTACTTCTGCAAATTATGGATCATGGCACTTTAACGGATTCGAATGGCAGAAAAACTGATTTTCGTCATGCAATTGTAGTATTAACCTCTAATGTTGGCGCAGAGCTATTAGAGAAAGGGACAATTGGTTTTTCTTCTCATGAGAATTCGCCTGATGTCATGTCTACAGTGAATAGAGTTTTTTCTCCCGAATTCCGTAATCGTTTAGATGCTATTATTCAATTTAAACCTTTAGATCACACGACAATTTTAAGCATTGTAGATAAGTTCTTGGCAGAGCTAGAAAATCAATTGCAAAATAAAAATGTTCATATTGAAATTGATGAACGTGCTAAGGAGTGGCTTGCGAAAAATGGTTACGACAGCAAAATGGGCGCAAGACCTATGGCGCGTCTTATCCAAGAGCAGATTAAAAAGCCTTTAGCAGAAGAATTGTTATTTGGCAAATTAAGTAATGGCGGTCATGTTACTATCACTGAAGATGAGAAAGCTAATAAATTACGTTTTGTGATTGAAGAGGAATTTGCTGGCCATAATCATAAGGTGCATGGGTAACT
>CAZXFO010000181.1:0-3983 GCA_964639745.1 uncultured Coxiellaceae bacterium
GAGCTATAAGAAGCATAAGAATCAAAATTGAGCATGGACACAATCTATCTAGCGAGGCATTTCATTATGCCAATAAGGACAATGAGCTTTCCTTATCTGCAAAAAAAGAATTTTATCGCCATTTTATAAAGCTTAGCCAAATTATAAAAGCTTTAAGCAATATCGTGCTGCAGAAGTGTCTACCACTCTGCAAGACGCAAGAGGCTTTAGAGTTTAATGTCGAGTTTAAATATTATCGCATGCGTGCAGAACTTTATTGCATACCACTCTACCCTAGTTTAGAAGCAGAAATTACTAAAATTAACGCAGTTTTTAATGCATCTAAGCAACCATGGGCGCAACTCGAGCATGAAGTCAGCAAAATAGCCAATATTCCTGATAAACTCAAAACCATACGAGCAGATATTGAGCGCCATGCAAGAAAAGTGCTTTTTTACCGAGATCGGTTTTCATGCACCGCACATTATAATTTTGCTATCGATTGCATGAGCAATTTAAGTAATAACGTAAATAATCAGTTAAATAGTTATTTGTCGGCCTGGAAGTATTTAGGCTCTTCAGAGACTCTTGCCCATAAATTACTTAATGAGAGCAAACAACAATCCATACAAACTACACTGTCAAAAAGGTTAGATAAAATAACGAACGCTAGATTAAAACTCATTCCTGAAATCATTAAAATCGCCACTGATCTAGCCACCTTCAAATTACTTGCAGATCATTTAATTAACCATCAAAAAATATTAGCAACCCAACTTCAATGCACTAATGATAATAATCAAACCACCCACGAACTTATCTTGAAAAATGAACTTATACAAAAAGAAATCATTAAGGTATTTCTGAATAAAAGCCGCACTCAAAAAGAACAACAATTTATTACCGGTTTATTAGTCGAGATGGAGACATTTCGCAGCACAGCTTTAAACGACCATAATTGTGAAGAAATTAAAGATCTAATGTTAATCTCGCAAGGCCACAACCATTCGACCACAACATCCATCGCTAAGAAACTTAATATCAACTTAAAACGCAAAGCAGAAGAAAAAGAAGAATTAATTAATGAAATTACTCACAACAACCAACTTGAATTAAAACAAACTAATAGCCAAAAGAATAAAAAAATTAAAAAGTTAACATCACCTAACAACTCCCTAGAGCCTCAGCCGCTGCGCACCCCTCCTTCGTTAAATTCCTATAGCCAATAACTTTATTTTCTAAGCAATTTTATATATCCTGATTATATCCCGCCTAAATTTCATGCAGGCAACCTATGCCGCCTAAAAAAGTTAAGCTGCATTTAAAAGGTTATTTAATGGTTTTAGCCTCGGCCTTATGCTTTGCTTCTTATGGCATATGGTCGCGTTTGCTAGGCCCTCATTTCGGTGTTTTTTATCATGCATGGGTACGCAGCATTATAATCTTAATCGTTTTACTACCTTTTCTTATTACTGGCAAACACTTCAAACCTATTACAAAAAAAGATTTGAAATGGTTTAGCATTACCATGTTATGCACCTTGTTCACCCAAGCACCCTTGTATTTTGCTTATAACCGTCTCGATTTAGGTACAGCAACACTTATCTGTTATGCCTTTTTCTTAATTACTTCTTATTTCGTTGGTTGGCTTTTTCTTAAGGAGAAAATGACAACCATTAAAATTCTGTCATGCGTGCTAGCATTTATAGGACTATTAATTACATTCGGTTTATCTTTCAGCGCATTTTCAATTCCAGCCATGTTGCTATCAGCATTAAATGGTATTGCAGGTGGTGGTGAGATTGCGACTAGCAAAAAATCCACTCATCGTTATTCTTCATTACAGATTATTGCTTACTCGTGGATTTTTATTTTAGCTACTCACTATCCTCTCTCAATTATTATCGGTGAACAGCAAATTACACCCGCTTTTAATATTGAATGGCTAGCTATGCTAGGTTATGCCTTATCTGGCTTATTAGGGTTCTGGCTAATTGTTGAAGGATTTAAGCATATTGATGCCAGCATTGGCAGCCTGATTGGCCTACTTGAAATACCGCTGAGCATTATCTTTGGTTTCATTTTATTCAATGACCCTCTTACTCTTTCGATTTTTGCTGGAGGATCTTTAATCATCTTGTCCGTTATTTTACCTGACCTATATGCGCTCAAAAATCGTAAAAATGAGCCCACTCCGACACCCCTGCCCCACTGATTAAAAACAAAAAATAGACATTTATCGGTAATCTTATGGCTTAAATGAAGCTCGGTGAGCCATTATTAATCCCAAAAATTGATCAGTACTATTTTAGACTAATTGACTATCACCACCCCAAAATGATTAGTTTTTACAATTTATTAACCTAAATTACTCCAGAGTTGGGTAAAAATTAGGATCATATCTTTGATTTGAATAAAAAAAATGTTTGACCATTTTTTGAAAATGCAGTATAAAAAGACACCACACAAAAAGGATAAAAAAAATGACTACAACGAGAAAAATTGGAAATAGTTTAAACTCAGCTGCCGTTCAATCTTTAAGTTTTACTGGCAAAATTTCATCACTGCCTAACCCTTTAGATGATCATTCTATTCACATCGCAGCCGACTCTGTGCAAATGTTTTCACAAGTTTCTTTAATACTCTCTAATGCTATTGAAGGCTTAAGTGCAAACAGTTTTTTGAACACTAAGGGTTTAGACTTAGGACAGCTACCTCTCAATTCTTATAGCGTCCAACTTATGGATGGAAAAGTGAGTGTAGCTCACGATAATACCATTGAATCATTACTGAATAAGCTAATTGAAGAATACGAGATTGAAGCAATGGAATCAGAAAGAATAATATTTCGTGAACCTAAGAGCTATTCCGTTCTAAATAACGATTACTATAGCGATTCTGAAAGCATAAGTTCTTTAGCGCCTCGTACATTGGATTTTTCTGATATAGAAACATCTGACTCTGATATTGAAAGCAAAGCCACACTTCCAAAGGTTGCACAAAGTAAGTGGGCAAACCTTCTCTTAGAAGAAAAGAATAGCAGCAATGATGAATTTTCTGCTGAATCTTCTGAATCTGAAAACAGCATCAGACCAGCTGACTCAACCAGTAGTGATAGTGATTCTGATAAGGAAAATCAGCAGCCAAATAAACGTCGCAGGAACCTTGACTCTCTATTCGCTAAAGCCTCCAATAAGAAAGATGAGAAAGAAATAGAATTAAGACACAAAATATCTCACCTAAAACTAAGCTAGTCTTTAACTTAAAACGGAATCAATGCCATTTAATCCTAGCCGGGCAAAGGTTAAATGGCAAAGACCGACTTTCTTATCAAGCTAACTTCTGACCCTCGACAAATATAACTTCTCCATATCTTTAAAATTACCTCATTCTGGCATTTGATTTGGCTCAAAACTGGGCTGAACCATATCTAGCTAGAAGGGTGAATTTTATACACGCTCAATCGTAGGTCAAATTATGACGTTGCGAAGGCGTTATTAACCCCAGCTCAAAGCTGGGGATTTAAGCCTTATGGTTTAAGCTTAGGTGTTTCTGTCTGGGTACTTTCAGCAGAACTGACTGAACCTTGAGGATTATTTTGGTTTTGCTGTTTAGCAATTTCTAAGTATCTTGCATGTAACTGAGCATAGTTACTGCAATCAAAGACGGAGCCTACATCACTATCTGAATCGCTTGAGTGATCTTCTTTAACAATTTCAGACGGCTTAAGCAAACTGCTGATTGAGCTTTGGATGGCGGAAGTAGAACTGGTATTGTTGCTTTTAGCATTCTTATTATCAATGGGGTTTTGAATCTCACATTCCCTATTATTCATTTGTAACCTCGTTTTATAATCCATGGTCTGCTAATGATACACAATCTATTTACCAGACGCTAGTCTATGTATGTATTGGTAATCTATTTTATTCTTTTAGCGATTTGCTTTATTGTTCTTAAAAAATTTTCTTATCATGCACTATAATAATGAAATAATGACGAAGAGG